>CBDTZS010000030.1:0-28339 GCA_965364955.1 uncultured Tenacibaculum sp.
GTTCAATCGCAACAAGAACTTTAGATAAAACAAGTTTTACATGTTCAGATTTAGGAGCAAATGCTGTTAAGTTAACAGTTGTAGATGTATCAGGAAACAGTGTTGATACTTCCGTAACAGTAACTGTTGAAGATAAAATAGACCCAACAACTATAGTTCAGAATATCTCAGTTCAATTAGGAGCAGGAGGTCAAGTAACAATTACTCCACAACAAGTAAATAATGGTTCGTCAGATAACTGTACAATAATAGCTAACTTAACGTATAGTTTAGATACAACTACTTTTACATGTTCAGAAGTTGGACAAAATAATGTAGTATTAACAGTAACAGATGCTTCGGGTAATAGTGCAACAGCAAACGCTGTGGTTACGGTATCAGAAAACCCTAATTTACCATTATCGACTGTAACTCAAGATATTACTGTTCAGTTAGATGCTAGTGGAAGTGTAACAATTACACCAGGGCAAGTAGATAATGGTTCAGGTAGTGGTTGTAATAGTAACCCTACTTTAAGTTTAGATACAACCACCTTCGATTGTTCAAATATTGGAGTTAATACGGTTGTTTTAACAGCAAGCGATGGTTCAACAAGTGTAATAGCTACAGCTACGGTAACAGTAGAAGACACAATGGCACCAACAGTAATAACACAAGATATTACTGTTGATTTAGATGTGAATGGAACTGCAAGTGTTTCTGTATCGGATATTGATAACGGAAGTAGTGATAACTGTACTATCGATACAAGAACTTTAGATACAACAAGCTTTACATGTTCTGATTTAGGAACGAATACGGTAATCCTAACAATTGTAGATGCAGAAGGTAATATAGCAACAGAAACAGCAGTTGTAACGATTATAGAAAGTGTCGCACCAACAGTACTTACACAAAATATTACGGTTGCATTAGATATTAACGGAAATGCAAATATTACTGCCCAACAAATAGACAATGGAAGTAGTGATAGTTGTAGTGGTATTGCAACGATGTCTTTAGATACGAGTTCTTTTAATTGCCCAATATTAGGAGATGTAACAGTAGTATTAACCGTAACTGATAATAGTGGAAATACGGCAAATGCAACAGCAATTGTAACTATAACAGGACCAGATGAGGATAATGATGGTATTTCAGATGCTTGTGATAGTAAAGAGATTCTTTTTAATAAAGGATTTTCACCTAATGGAGATGGTCAAAATGATACTTGGGTAATTGAAAATATAGATAACTATCCTAAAAACAAAGTAACTGTTTTTAACCGTTGGGGAGAAAAAATATTTCAAGCGAATAATTATCAGAATGATTGGGATGGTAAATCAAATCAAAGAGGAGGTAGTAGTGAAAAATTACCTGTAGGATCTTACTTATATATTATTCATTTAAATGAACCAGGAGTTGATCCAATTCAAGGTTGGTTATATATAAATTACTAACAATCAATCTAATTATAAAAAATAAAAGCAACAATGAAATTATATAATATAAAATACATACTTACTTTAATAGTAGTACTGTTATGTGTAAAAGTACAAGGACAACAAGATCCATCATTTACAATGTATAATCTAAATATGAATCTGATAAACCCTGCATATGCAGGGTCATCAGAAGGGTTAGAGCTAACTACATTGATCAGAAGTCAGTTTACTGGGATAAAAGATTCACCATCTACACAAACCTTGTCAATATCTGCGCCTTTTGGTAAGAATGTTGGTTTGGGTTTATCTATCGTAAATGATCAAGTTTTTGTGGCTAAAGAAACCGATGTTTATATCGATTTTTCATATAAATTACAATTATCAGAGAGTACTAATTTGTTTTTAGGATTAAAAGGAGGAGCGTCATTTTTTAACGTTGATTTGAATTCTTTAAATATCAATGACCCTCTTTTTAGTCAGAATGTAAATCGTGTTAATCCTAATTTTGGAGCTGGTGCTTATTTAAAAGGGCGTAATTATTATGCAAGTTTATCTGTGCCTGTATTACTAAAGAGCAAGCGATATGAGAAAGAAGGAAACACTATTACAAGTGCATCAGATAAACCTCATGTTTATTTAGGAGGAGGTTATACTTTTGACTTAGAAGGAGAATCTAAATTAAAATTCACTCCGTCATTTATGACGCGTTATGTATCTGGAGTACCATTATCTTTAGATGTAACAGCTACAGTAGGACTTTTAGATAAGGTAGAATTTGGAGTGTCACATCGTTTAAAGGAATCGTTTAGTGGTTTGTTGATGTTTCAATTTATTAAAGAATTCAAATTAGGGTACGCCTATGAGCATGCTACAAACGATATTTCAAAATATAGTAATGGTTCTCATGAGTTTGTTTTTAAGTTTAATTTTTAAGGAATAATAAATAAACTAATTATTACAAAGTTTAAAAAAGCGCTAACATTTGTTAGCGCTTTTTGTTGTTAATTATAGATTGTTATAAAGAGTTATAATTACAAAGCTTGTTTATTGAAAACGAAAGATAGTAACAGTTATAAATAAGTAGAAAGTGATATTTTATATCTAAATTCAAGTTTAATTTAATCTTGAGTTACTTTATTTATTCAATTGATAGCTACCCAAATATGTAAAAGGAATAATTGATGACTCATTAGGAATTTCAAATTATATTCAGGGGTTTCGTATTTATTAGAGATGAGATAAAATGAAGTCTTATTTTCTGAATGAAAGATGTTATTATTACTATAATAAGGTAAAGTATCGCAGAGGTAATAGTAATTTTATTTGATGTCATCCCTTTTTCTAATTAAAACAGCTTTCTTTATCTTGCTAAAAGAGCAGATAAAGAAAGCTGTTTTTTTATGAGTTATTTCCAATTATCAAAACAAATTTAAAACCTACATTAATATAATTGCTTGTATTATTTAACGCTTAAAAAAGAAAAATGATAATTAACACCGAAATTCAAATACGCACTACTTAAACTACCTCCACGAGCTTTTACATAACCCAAACCACCTCTTAAATTTAATTTATTGGTTAGTTTGTAATTAATACCCATACTAGGTTTTACAATTAAACCTTGGCCTGTACTAATACCACCACCACCAGCTGCTCCACCTAATACTTGCGCAAAGATTGAGGTCGTATTATTAAAAAAGGTATTCGATTGTACACCTAAACCTACAATCCCCTCAGCATAGGCACCAGCACCTCCAAAATTGGCAAACGATGTTTGTCCAGCTCCGTAAATATATTTATTCAAGAAAAAGTTGATTTGCAACGAAATTTGATGCATGTTTTGATTAAAACCACGATCTCTTGTTGCATTTAAATACAAATCTTGTTTTATAATAGCTTCTAAGCCTTTAAACTTACCTGTTGAAAACTCTTTTTCTTTTGATGTAATTCCATCTTTATCAATATAATATTTCAATCCAAAACCTAGAGTAGATGAGGTGAAATGAGAATCAGGAGTCATTAAATATCCTTTATTAATTGAAACATAAATATTATCAAATAATTTTTGTTCAATAGAAATATCAGGATATATTAAAAAACCTCCTTTGGTATCAACGCCACCACCACCACCGGCACCAACTCCGAATTTAGCTAAGATATTTGTGCGGTTTTTGTTCATAGATAAATGATAACCACCACCTAAAAACAGGTCCATATACCCAGCTTTAATTCCGTGGTAAGCTCCATCAGCTTTTACAAAAAAGAAAACATTCTTATTTAAGTATGAATTCAGTTCAAAACCTGCTAAATGTATTGTTTTATCTTTATAAGTACCTTTTGTAACAGCTAAATTATTAAGATGCACTAGTAAAGAAATTCTATTACTAAGAATATTCCAAGAACTATTTTTAAAATTACCCACTGTAAAAGAGTTTTCACGTTCTTTAAAATTGGTAGTTTGAAAAGATAAAGGTATTTGAACAGCGATATTAAATTGACTGCTATTTATAGCACCTCCGTCAAAAAAATTAATATAACTATACCCAGCTGTTGTTGAAAAATGCTTAAAATCATACCCTAAATTTAGATGAGGTAAAATAAAGGCACCACCACCGTCTGGAGCAGAAACTCCACCACCGCCACCAAAATGAAAGCCTGTATCGATAAAAAGTTTTTCTGTTATTTTTTGTTGAATACCAGCATTGATACCTAAAGTAAAAAACCCACCACGAATTCCGCCTACAGCACTATAAAAACCCACCCCGGCATAACTCCAGTCGTTTAGTTTAAGATTATAATGAAGTCCGGTGAAATCCATATTACTTTCATTACCTGGCATTTTTATGGATAAGAAATCAATTTTCCCAAATCCTATTTGACTTTCTTTTTGAGGAATTTTAGTTTGTGCATAAAAAAAATGAACACTCATAGTCAAAAGGACTATAAGTGTTCGTTTATTAATTTTATATAACATTAATGTTGTTTTTAATTATGTATTTTTTGACGTTTTCCATCAATGTAAGAAGCAACAAAAGCATCTTTAAATCCAACTTTTATTAATTCGCTCTTTAATTTTTTAGCCTCTTTTAAAGTAGAGAATAATCCTAATGAATATTTAAAATATCCATTTGAACTAGTTACGGTTGAGGGAATTGTTTTAGATGATAATAATGGAAATTTATTTTTAGAAAACACACCTATTTGAACAGAATACATAGTGTCACCCGTTGTATTTGTAGTTACTTCTGCAATAGTTTTATCTAAGCTTTTTTCATTAATATTACCTTGACCTTGACCTTTAGCTTTTCTTTTAGTTCTAGTTTGTGCTCTTTTAACACTATCTAGTACTCTTAGTCCTTCACTTTTTTTTGCGATGGCTATATCATCACCTGTTGAAGAAAAAGAACTTCCACCACTGTTCGTGAAAAAATAATAAGAAGTACCTAGTGCAAATCCTAATAATAAGCCTAATACAATAGGAATAACTTTAGCTTTCTGTTTAAAAGAAGTGAAAGTTTCTTGCGTTTTGTTTAATTCGTTTTCAGCTTCTTCTCTTTTTAACTTAGCGTTATCTAAGTCTTCTTGCATTAATTTAAGCTTATCGTCTTCTATAAAAGGCATAATTACGGGTTAGTTATTGTTAAATTATTTTACGAATGTACAAATCTTTTTTTAGTCCTGTTTTTCAATGGTTATCGTCACTGTTTTTGAAGCAGGAGTATGGCTAATTCTGGCTTTACTTTTTAATGGAACTAACACATTTGCTTCAGGAAAATAAGTAGCAGTACATTGTTTTGGTATACTATAAGGGATCACTAAAAAACCAGTAGCTTTTCTTTTCTCTCCTTCAAAATGACTTGTTAAATTTACTTTATCTAATTTAGATAAACCTTGCTTTTTCATGTCTTCAAGATTCATAAATATAACTCTTCGCTCATTTAAAACTCCCCTATAACGATCATTTAAGCCGTAAATAGTAGTATTGTATTGATCGTGTGTACGAATGGTCATCATCATAAATTGATTGCTTTCTAAAGCAATGTCAGATGGCAGATTTGTTGTGAAATTTGCTTTTCCAGTTAAAGTAGGAGTATAGTTATTCTCTCTAGCGTTATTTGGTAAATAAAAACCTCCTTTTTTACGAACCCTCTGGTTATAATTTTCGAAACCAGGAATTGTCGCTTCAATTTTATCTCTAATTAAATCGTAATTAGTAATCAATAAAGACCAATCAATTTTAGCGTTTTTAAATGTAGCTTCTGCAATACCAGCTACTATAGCAGGTTCGCTAAATAATTGTTTAGAAGCAGGGTTTAAATGTCCGTTAGATTGATGTATAATTCCCATAGAATTTTCTACAGAAATAAATTGTTCTCCTGTATCTTGAATGTCTTTTTCTGAACGACCTAAACAAGGAAGAATTAGCGCTTGTTTACCGTGAACTAAATGACTTCTATTTAATTTAGTAGAAATCTGAACGGTTAAATCGCAATTTACTAGTGCCTTAGCAGTGTATTCTGTATCAGGAGTTGCTGAAATAAAGTTTCCGCCCATACCTATAAATACTTTAGCTCTTTTTTGATACATCGCTTCAATGGATGCAACAACATCATATCCGTGTTTACGGGGAGCATTAAATTGAAATTCGTTTTCTAAGCTATCTAAAAAACTATCTTTAGGTTTTTCCCATATCCCCATAGTACGATCGCCTTGTACATTCGAATGACCTCTTACTGGGCATGTACCAGCTCCTTTCTTACCAATACTTCCTTTTAGTAATAATAAATTAACAACCTCACGAATGTTATCTACGGCATTTTTGTGTTGAGTTAACCCCATTGCCCAACAAATAATAATTTTATCATTGTTAATAATCAATTCAGTAGCTTCTTTAATTTCTTCTAAAGATAATCCTGTTTGTGGTAATAATTCAGTAACTGTATACGTATCTAAATCATCTAAAAACTCGTCTATTCCATGGGTTTTTTCTTTGATAAATTGATGATTGAAAACAGTATTAGGTTGCTCGTTTTCTTTTTCTTTCATCAATTTTAAGATGATTTTGAGCAAAGCAACATCTCCATTAATTTTTACTTGAAGAAATAAATCTGTTAATTTCTCACCAGAACCTATCCATTTTAACGGATTTTGTGGATCAACATAATTCATTAAACCAACTTCTGGTAATGGATTTATCGTAATTATTTTTCCGCCATTTGTTTTAGTATCCCTTAAAGCGGTAAGCATTCTAGGGTGATTCGTTCCAGGATTTTGTCCTATAACAATAACCAAATCAGCATGATTAAAATCATCTAAAGTAACCGACCCTTTACCAATTCCAAGCGTTTCAGATAGAGCACTACCACTACTTTCATGACACATATTTGAGCAATCTGGTAAATTGTTCGTTCCGAATTGGCGAACAAATAATTGATATAAAAAAGCAGCTTCGTTACTGGTTCTACCTGAAGTATAAAAAATAGCTTCATCAGGAGAATCTAAATTATTTAACTCTTTACCAATAAGATTAAAAGCATCTTTCCATGGTATTTCTTCATAATTATCAGCTCCTTCACGTAAAATCATGGGATGCGTGATACGACCACTTTTTCCTATTTCATAATCAGACCATTCAGACATTTCTTGAACAGAATGAGTAGCGAAAAATAGAGGAGACACTCTGTTTTTAGTCGCTTCTTCAGCAACAGCTTTTGCTCCGTTTTCACAGTATTCCGCTAAAAAAGCTCTTTTTTCATCCGGATCTGGCCATGCACAACCTGGACAATCAAAACCATTTATTTGATTAATATTTTTAAGCAAACTAATTCCTTTAACGACTCCCGTTTCAGAAAAAACATGGTTTAGTGCTGACTGTATAGCTTTTACACCTACTGCCTTTTTAGGAATATCAATAAGCTTAATTCCTGTTAGAGTCTCTGGGGGTTGAGCATGTATTTTTTTATCACTCATAATTTATGTATTGAGGATTTGAGTAAATAGTCATTTTGTTATTTCTACTGAAACCAATCAGGCAGATTCCAAATTCTTTTGCGAAATCTACAGCTAAAGAAGAACAAGCAGAGACAGCAATAATAATGGAGATTTTTGCGAAAAAAGCTTTGGAAACAATTTCGTATGAAACGCGTCCGCTTACAAGCATATAGCTTACTTCTTTTAAGTTTTTTTGATTGATTAAATCGCCAACACATTTATCAACTGCGTTGTGACGACCTATATCTTCTTTAATAGTTAATAGTTCTTTTTTATTATTAAACAAAGCGCAAGCATGACTGCCTCCTGTGTTTTTAAAAAGAAATTGTAACTCATTCATTTTTAAAAACATATCAAACGTTATGTCAACTGATTGATTAATATTTATGTTCAGCGGTTTGTCAGTTGTTTTTAAATCCTTTAGTTCTTTTTTTCCGCAAATACCACATGAAGAAACTGATAAAAGTGTGCGTTTATTTAAGTAACCTTTTCTTAATTTTTCTTTTGGAATAATAACATTTAAAATAGATGAAGAATCGCTGTTAATTTCAATTGATTCTATTTTTAACTCATCGTTGCTCTTGTAAATGTCTTCAGCGTATAAAAGACCTCTAATAAGTTCTTTATCATCACCTGGAGTTCTCATTACAACAGTGTAAGATTCATCGTTTATATTAATTTGAAGAGGAGCTTCAATAACGAGGCTATCTTCAATCTTTATAGATGAATTCTTAGATAATTTTATGGATTGGTAAACACTTGCTTGTTTCATGTTACAAACAAATGTACTTAAAAGTAAGGGAAATGAAAAGCCTTGTTTGAGTACAAAATATTTCGATATGTTTTATAGCCTCTTAATGAACAGAACATATCTCGTTAGTTCCTCTTTCTGTTGATTTAACTAAAAGAGTTTAAGAGATTGTGTTTTTTTAGCTAACTTTTAGAGCAATCAATTACAATTAACTCATTATAAGTATTTGTAGTAAAGAATAGATATACATCACCGCCATCTTTTAACTTTGTTTCTTCTCGAATTTGAGCTACAGTTTTAGGGAAATTTCGTGTAGTAATATTTGCTTTTAACGTTGATAAAAGTTTTTTTATCTTCTTTTTATTGTAGGGATAAACAGCGTTAATTTTAAATATTCTACCCGGAAAAAAAGCTACTGATTCTTCAGAAGTATAAAGATGTGAATGCTGGTGAAGTTTATTTACTTTTAACTGATATGCTACTTCATTAAATCCTCCAGATTTTAAAATAGCAGCATTAGGCTCATACAGAAAAACTAGTGGCGCCGAATACGTTACGTTAAGTTTGTTGTTTAAAGTGAAATTAAATTCTTCGACACTGTTTTTTAATAAGTTAGTAGTTTTTATTTCAACGAACTCTTTGTGTTCTTTTTTTAAAAAAAAGAGCAGCTCTTTTACCTCGTTTTTGACAGAAATTATATGTATTTCTTTAACATATTTTAATTCATTAATAGTAGATGTAATATCAAGTATCGGTGAATTTTTAATAAGTATTGTATCCGTTTTTGTAAATAAAAAATCTAAGTTCTCGGGTACATTAGGTAAGCAATCTTTCAGTAAAAAAACTTTTCCTTTTACGTCATGTCTTCTTGAGGGATCAATATAAATACAATCAAATTTTTGATTGGTATTTTTTAAATAATCAATTCCATTTTGAGCGACAGTTGTAATGTTTTTTACTTTTAATTGGCCGTAATTATAAGTTACAATTTCAGACAATTCTTCATTTATTTCACAATGAATAACGTTTTTAAATTGTTTTGAAAAAGCATAACAATCAACACCAAAGCCACCTGTAATATCAATAATAGTATTACCTGAGATTAGTTTTGATTTGTATTCGCCAGTGATTTCAGAAGAAGTTTGTTCAATGCTAATTTTTTTAGGATAATAAACATTTTTAGAATGAAACCAACTAGGTAGTTTTTTTTCTGATTTCTGTTTAGCAATGATCTGATTTGCTAGTTCTTGAACTGAAACACCTTCAAAAGGGCTCCCTTTTAAAACCAATTTATTAATATCAGTATTTAAATTGTCGTTTATAAAGTTTTGAACTTCTTTTTTTAAAATTATTGTATTCAAAATTAATTATATCCTTTTATCACTCCCATATCTAAAGTACCGATAGATAATTGATGTTTTGTTGGTAAAATTGCGCCAGATTTAGTCGTAATCCAATCATTCCAAGAAGCTTCCATTCCACCTGTTGGAATTATTGAAACCCACATTTTAAAAGAAGTTGGTTTTCCTGAGTCATCTAAAATCCAAAGATAAGAATCTCCAGGAGTAGAACCGCCAGTAGTATACGTTATCATTAAAGCATCTTTGCTATTATGTTGCACAACTGTTCGCTCAATTCCTTCTTCAAAAACTTTATAAGGTGCTATTAACCAAAAACTATCATTGTTAAAATAAGCAGTTGCCATTTTTAGAATTTCTGAATTTTTAATTAGTTTCCCATCTATAAAAACTTCATTTTTATCTGATGATTTGGTGTGTAAAATCACTTTGTTGTTTTTCCAAGAAACTTCAACTATATTTTCTTGTTTATCCCATTTATAAGAATGTTTCCCTCTAAAACTCCACTCTAGATAACGAGTATTTTTATATGCTTTAAAATTTAAAGCATTTAACATTTTTGTTGCTAAAACATCAGCTTCTGTACCTTTTGTGCCCTTGGGCATTTCTTCATTATTGGCAACATAAAATATACTGAGAGCTATAATGATAACCAAAACAATGATTCCTGTAATTTTAAGTAACTTACTTTTCATTTTTACTGATCTGTTATTGAATTTTTAGCTGATTAATCTGCTATCTATAAAATAACAAATAGCAGAAATTTTCAGAATTGAAATTTACAATAATTTACCATGTTGTGAAACGATTATTTATGTTGATTATGATAATCTAATACATGCTGCGGAATTTCTGTTCCATCTTTTAATTTTTCATCAGAAATAGGGGGTAAGGCAATTTGTTTTAGAGGTAGTAAACCCGCCCAAATGGTTGAATCGTAATCTTCAGGTTCATCAATAACACCAACATCCCTAATTTTTGCAGAAGCAGTTTCAATAGTCATTTCAATAACCAATGTTCTGTCTAATTCTTTGGAGTGCATTTGCCTAATTCCGTCCCAACGCCCTTTCATCATATGCTCCATAAAACAAAAAAGAGCAGCATCTTTTTCTTTCGAATCTTCTAGTTTTTTAACAGAACCAAACAACGTTGCAGAGCGATAGTTTACAGAATGGTGCAACCCAGATCTTGCTAAAACCAAAGCGTCTAAGTGCATAACCGTCATACTCATATCTTTGGCCTCCAATAATGCTAGTAACATTCTGTTCGCTTGAGAACCGTGTAAATAAATTTTATTCTCTTTTCTTCCGTAACCCATTGGTAACGTTATTGCACGACCTTGATACACGTAACTTACATAGCCAATAAAACCAGCATCTAAAATGGTGTTAATTTTTTCAGCATCATACGTTGCTCTATTTTGACCACGCTTTACGGTGTTTAATTTAGACTTTGAATATTCTTTCATATTTATATTTCTTTTGAGAAAACAATATTTTCATACGCTTTTCCATTGACTAGAAAATTTAATTCACCAACATTTTTGAATTCATTTTTTTGATAAAATCGGATAGCTCTTTCGTTTTTTATGTAAACAGAAAGCCACATAGTATCTAATTGTAATTCTTTTGCTTTCTCTTCAAGAAAAGCTAAAAATTGTTGACCAATTTTTAAAGGAATAAAATCATTTAGAATGTAAATTTTTTCTAATCGACAATTGTTTTTAGAGATAACACTTTCATGTATTGTGTTTAGTACTAATTTGGCATAGCCAACAGGTAAATTATCTACATAAATGATATAGAAAAGGTTGTTTGAATCGTTTAAGTCTAACTTCGTCTTTGAAATAGAAAAAGCTTTATCATTATACGTTAAAATATCTTCTTTGTCAGAAATGAAATGACCATGAGACTCCGTATAAGTCACTCTTCCTAAAATTGCTAAAACTTCAGCATTAGATTCGTTTGCTGTTTTTATATCAATCATTTTATCTTTTTTCTGGAGTAACATTTTTGAATGTTTCTGAATTAATTATAGCTTTTTCTAAATTTTTTGGTTCAAAAAAACGTTTGGTAGCAGTGGGATATTTAGCTGTCATTTTGAAAAACGAATTGGATGCTCAATAAAATTTACGGCACAACCAAAACGTGCAATATTAAAAACTTCAAGACCCTATGTTCTGCAATACCCAAATTCAAAAGAGCAAATCAATGCTTCAGATTATGTATTTGATAAACTAACAACCCAACGTTCACATTTATATCAACTATTATAGATAACGTTCTTTTATAATATCAATATGCCAGATACTATGACCTAATAAAATAAAAGCACAGGCTCTTGCTGAAACAGTTGAACCACT
Source organism: uncultured Tenacibaculum sp. (assembly GCA_965364955.1). Taxonomy (GTDB): domain Bacteria; phylum Bacteroidota; class Bacteroidia; order Flavobacteriales; family Flavobacteriaceae; genus Polaribacter. The sequence continues at coordinate 11,887 of CBDTZS010000030.1, forward strand.
TGCTGTTCCTAAGTTTTTTAAATTTTCATCAGAAATACTATTGATTAAATTAATTGAATACAAACGTGAAATGGTAAATTCTTGTATTAAATCTTCAATAGATTTATTATTTGCTTCTGACGGATCTATATAAATATCTTGATCAAAACCAGCCAAAGCAGTCGTGTCTTTTCTTGCAATTCGTAGTAAGCGATACATAAAGATGCGTTCGGTGTCAATAATATGCTGTAGAACTTCTTTAATGCTCCATTTTTTTGGTGCGTATCGGTATTCTAACTTGTCATTAGCCACTGATGAAAAGAAATCGACCACCATTTTTTTATCATTTTCTAAGCCAGATTTTAATTCAGTTGCATTAGGTACTTTATTAAGGTATCTTCCAAAGTACTCGTTACATTCTGCCTGCTGTAAATCTTGTTTAATCATCTTTATGTTGTTTTGTTCTTCAAAAATACTACATTTATGGTCTATTATATTCGTCCAGAATAAAAATAATTAATAGTCCAGATGTTTCCGTATAAAACCAGTTTTCAATTAAATAGAAAAAGCAAAGAAGCTTTGTATTTACAATTATCTAATCAGTTTATTAATTTAATAAAAGAAGGGAAATTAACTTCTGGAAATAAGTTGCTGGGTACGAGGACTTTAGCTGATTTACTAGAAGTGCATCGAAAAACGGTAGTGGCTTGTTATGAAGAATTATTGTTGCAAGGTTGGGTAGAAAGTATTCCTAAAAAAGGAACTTTTGTTCACCATAATTTACCGCTATTGCAGCAAACAGGTTTTACTGAGTCTACTATAAAAAGGAAAATTTCAAAAGCTGGATTTCCTTTTTACATAAATAATGTATTACCTAAAAAAGGTGGGGAAGTTCAAGAAAATACGATTTATATAAATGATGGAACTTCAGATGGAAGATTGATACCTACTGAAGAAATAGCAAGAACATATAGAAGAATTGCATCTAAGAAAAACATCTACAAGCAAATGGGGTATGGTTCTGCTTTTGGAAATGATAAATTAAGAGATGTTCTTGTTAATTATCTGAATTCAACTAGAGGTTTACAAATTTCAAAATACAATATTTTAATTACAAGAGGAAGCCAAATGGGAATTTGGTTATCGTCTAAACTATTACTAAAAGCAAAAGATGTAATTGTGGTTGGAGAAACGAATTATGCTTCGGCCGATTATACTTTTTTAGATCAAAAAGCGAGTATAAGAAGGGTTACTGTTGATGAAAACGGAATCGTAACCGACGAGATTGAAAATTTATGTAAGCAAGAACTAATTAAAGCCGTTTATGTAACTTCTCACCACCATCATCCGACAACAGTAACTTTATCTGCAAAAAGAAGAATTCATTTATTAAACCTTGCCAAAGAATACAATTTCGCCATTATCGAAGATGATTATGATTACGATTTTAATTACAATCATGCACCAATTTTACCTTTAGCAAGTCACGATACAAACGCGAATGTAATATATATAGGCTCAATTTGTAAAACGGTGGCACCAGTTTTTAGAATCGGTTATTTAATAGCATCTAAAGAGTTTGTAGCTGAAGCTGCAAAATTACGTGGATTTGTAGATAGGCAAGGAGATGCGCTTTTAGAACTAACATTTGCAGATTTTATAAAATCTGGAGATTTAGATCGTCATATTAGAAAAGTAATAAAGATATACAAACAACGAAGAGATTTGTTCTGTAAATTATTAAAGGATGAATTATCTGAGTTTTTTCAATTTGAAATGCCAAAAGGAGGTATGGCAGTTTGGGTACAATTAAATAAAAAATATTCTTGGAAACAAGTTAGTCTAGAAGCAAAAAAACAACATTTAGAAATAGGAGCGTGGCAACGTTATGATTTAGCCAATACAAAACACAATGCTATAAGAATTGGGTTCGCTTCTTATAACGAAGATGAAATTCATGAATTAATAAACAAATTAAAATCAATCTTAAAAAGTTTACAAACTAGCTTTAATCATTCTATCATTTCCTGAAAAATCTTTGCGTAACTCGATATTTATAAACCCTTTTTTGGTAAGCATATCAACAGTTTCTTTTGCTAAATATTGATTTATTTCAAAGAAAAGGATTCCGTTTTCGGTTAAATGTAGTTTTGCTAAATCTGCTATTTTTTTGTAGAAAATTAATGGATTATCATCATCAACAAACAATGCTAAATGAGGTTCGTTTTCTAGAACGTTATCTTTTATTTCTACTTTTTCTAATTCACGAACATATGGTGGATTTGAAACGATAATATCAAATTTTGTAGAAATGTCTCCTTGAGCGGAGTCGAAAGGTTTATTATCCTTAGTTCTCGACTGCGCTCGAACTGACAAAGAATCTAAATTATCTGTTTTCAAAATATCAATCTCTAAGAAATTAATAGCAACCTTATTTAATTCAGAATTCTGTTTTGCTATTTTAAGCGCTTCCTTAGAAATATCAATAGCAGAAACGTTACTTTTAGGTACGTTTTTAGCAATTGAAATAGGAATACAACCAGTACCTGTACCTATATCGAGAATAGATAATCCTGTAGATTTTTCACTTTGCAAGTTTGTCGCTTCAGTAATAATCCATTCTACTAATTCTTCCGTTTCAGGTCTTGGTATTAAGGTGTGCTCATTCACTGTAAAAGGATATCCGTAAAACTCTGTGCTCCCTAATATATACTGAATTGGTTCTTGCTTTTTTAAACACTCTAAAGCGGTGTTAAATAAAATTTCTTTTTCTGAAGTGATTTCAAAATCAGATTGCATTATTAAATCAATTCTCTGCAACCCTAAATACGCTTCCATTAAATAAAAGAAAAAAGTATCAATTTCTGTTTGAGGGTAGAGCCCTTTTAACTCTTCGTTAAACTGTTTTCTGTAGTCTTTTAATAAAATCATTCCTCTTTAGTTAAAACTATATAAATATATTATGTAAATAAAAAAATACTAGGTATTAATAAAACAGGTAGCGTAGCTATAATTGTTTTTACAAAGCTTATTTTAGATATTCTTTTTAAACCTTTAAATAAAATTCTAAAAGAAATAAAACTAATCAAAATAGTAATTAAATTTCTAAAATGAATCGTATTAAAATCATAATATTCTAAATTTGGACTTCTTAAAAAAAAGATCAATAAAGAAAGCAAAAGTATAGGAAAATAAGAATAAACAAGTAAAGAAAATGCCTCTTCATAGGAAATTTCACCTTTAAAAAAAACAAGTATTTTATATGTGAAATAACTAAACAAAGTAAGTAACAATAGCCATAAACATACACTAATTATAAACAGAAAAATATTAAGAATTAAACTTTCGGTCTTATTGAATACATCTTGTTGAAAAGAAAGAATTATTCCATAAAAAATAGATACAATAAAACTTTCCCTGTAAAGTTCATCAATATACTTTTCTTCAAACCTGATTAAGCCTTTCTTAATGTTGAATAATAGTAATATTGGTGTCATCATAGCTTTTTACTCTTAACATTGTATTTAATGTATTTTTACAAATCTTTAAGCATCCAAACATTACACGAATAATGTCCTGTATTTCCCATTGGTTTATCTAAATTGATAAAACCGTTTTTTGCATACAAACCTCTTGCAGCATCCATATATGGCATAGTTTCTAAATAGCACTGTTCATAACCTTGTTTTTTCGCATTAGACAAACAAAAATCAATTAATTTACTTCCTAAGCCTTTTCCTCTTGTTATTGGAAGGAAATACATTTTTTGGAGCTCACAAACCCTGCCTTTAAAACTATCTAATTCTGCAAAACCAACACCACCAACTATTTTATTTTGGTGTTCAATAACAAAATAAGACGTTTTTTCTTTTTGATAGGTTTCAAACATTTCATCAGTTGCCTTATCTTCATAGGCAGTACCAACTTTAGGAGCACCAAATTCAGTTAAAACATCTCTTATAACCTTCGCTATTTGCTGATTGTCATTGGGTTTGATTTCTCGAATAATAAAATCAGAATGAGTCATAGGAATATCTTATTTTTGTATCGCAAATTACCTAAAAAAATAAGAATTTATATGAACAAAATAGTGTTTTTTATTGTTGCATTATTTATTGTGGGTTGTTCTGTAAAACAGAAACCAGTATTTATTAAAGTAGATGATGTTAAAATTGTTTCTATAGCATCAGATACCATTCGATTAAAAGTGAATGCTTTTTTTAAAAACCCTAATGATATTGGAGGGAAAATAGCAACAGAAGAAATTAAAGTAATTGTAAACGGGGCAGAAGTAGCTCAGGTTTCTTCTGAAGAATTTAAAGTTCCTGCGCGTAAAGAATTCATTATACCTTTAAAAGTAGTAATTCCTTCTAAAAAAATATTTGGAAATACTAAAAACGGAATTTTAGGAGGTTTGCTTAATTCGTTATTAAATGAAAGTGTAAAAGTTCAATTTAAGGGAGATTTACGATATAAAGTTTTAGGTTTTTCTCATGTGTATCCGATTGATAAAACCGAGGATATAAAAATAAAATTTTAATTCTTTGAGCCACGAAAAATATATAAAACGCTGTTTACAGTTAGCTGAAAACGGAATTGGAACTGCGCGTCCAAATCCTTCAGTTGGTGCTGTTGTTGTTTGTAATGATAAAATTATTGGAGAAGGTTATACAAGCGCTTATGGTGGTAATCATGCAGAAGTAAACGCTATAAATTCGGTAAAGAATAAAGAGGTATTAAAACAAGCTACAATTTATGTTACGTTAGAGCCTTGTTCGCATTTTGGTAAAACACCACCTTGTGCCGATTTAATTGTAAAACATAAAATTCCGAATGTTGTAATTGGTTGTATCGATACGAATAGTTTGGTTGCAGGAAAAGGTATAGAACGATTAAAGAATGCCGGAGTAAATGTAATTGTTGGTGTTTTAGAAGAGGAGTGTAAGAAACATCATAGACGTTTTTTTACAGTTCAAAACAAGAAACGACCGTATATTATTTTAAAGTGGGCAGAAACCAATGATGGATTTGTTGCGCCATTAAGAAAAGACGAGCAAAAACCTGTTTGGATTTCTAATAAATATTCACAGCAATTAGTACATAAGTGGCGAAGTGAAGAACAGGCAATTTTGGTTGGAACAAATACTGTAATTGCAGATAACCCGTCATTAACGGTTCGTAGCTGGACAGGAAATAATCCTGTTAGAATTGTATTAGATAAAAATTCACGAATTCCTAAAAATGCAACTGTACTTGATGGAAATGTAAAAACAATTGTTTTAACGGAGAAAAAAGAAAAAGAAGGTGAGATCGAAATGTCACATGGAGCGGAGTCGAGTCACTCTAAAGAACTATTATACGATCAACTCAATTTTTCTTCCCGCGTAGCGGAACAAATTTGCGAAGTATTGCAAAAACATAGTATTCAATCGGTAATTATTGAAGGGGGGACACAAACGCTACAAACATTTATCGATGCTAATTTGTGGGATGAAGCGAGAATTTTTATTGGGAAAACAACATTTAAAAAGGGAGTAAAAGGGCCTGTTTTTACTGGTGAATTAGAAAAAGAAGAACACATCGAAGGCGATGTATTAAAGACATATATTAATGATTAAAAACATCATTTTTGATTTTGGTGACATATTCATCAATTTAGATAAAGAAGCTACGTACAAAGAACTGGCGAAGTTAGGAGTGACTGATATTTCTCAAGACATGATAGAAACCTATTACAAATATGAAATGGGATTAATTTCTACCGATGAGTTTATTCATTTCTATAAAACTAAATTCCCTCAATTGAATAGTAAAGATTTAGTGAATGCATGGAATGCTATTTTATTAGATTTTCCAATGCATAGATTAGCGTTTTTAAAAGAACTAGTAGCATCAAATAAATACAGAATATTCTTATTAAGTAATACCAACGATTTGCATATTTCGTGGATTCAGAATAATTGGGGTACTGAATTATACAATGAATTTAAAAACTGTTTTGAGCAATTCTATTTATCGCATGAAATAAATTTCAGAAAACCAAATGCGAATATTTATGAATTTGTGTTGAATGAAAATAAATTAAAAGCTTCAGAAACAATTTTCGTTGATGATTTAAAAGAAAATACAGATGCAGCTAAAGAAGTAGGAATACAGGTGTGGAATTTAATTCCAGGCAAAGAAGATGTAGTTGGTTTATTAAAAAGAAAAGAATTTTAGCGTGATATATTTAATATTAAGTGTTTTAGTATCAAGTTTATTATTTGTGATTTTTAAGTTATTTGATGTCTTTAAAATTAATACACCGCAAGCAATTGTAATAAACTATGCTATTGCATTGTCTTTTGGTTTATTTACATCTAATATTTCTTTACCTGTTACAGAAATACCGCAACAACCTTGGTTTTTTGGTGCTTTTTGTTTAGGTTTCTTATTTATTACGGTATTTAATACAATGGGAATTACAGCACAAAGAAACGGATTGTCAGTAGCTTCTGTAGCAGGTAAAATGTCAGTAGTTATTCCTGTTGTTGTTGGAATATTTATGTACAAAGAAAGCATTGGTTTTGTAAAAGTTATCGGAATCTTAATGGCTTTAGTAGCAGTGTATTTATCTTCAGCTAAAAGTGATACTTCTCCCGTTAAGTTAAAAAACTTAATATTCCCGTTATTATTGTTCGTCGGTTCTGGTTGTATTGACGCAGGATTAAAGTATGTTGAAACTACGTATGTTTCTGAAGGAGCTGTACCTATGTTTTTGGCTACAATTTTCGGATGTGCATTTATATTAGGCTCTTCTTATATGATTACACAAATAATTAAAGGAAAGGTTCTTTTTGAATGGAAGAATGTTGTTGGAGGAATTGTTTTAGGAATTCCGAATTATTATTCAATGGAATTTTTATTAAAAGCATTACAAACAGAAGGATTGGAAAGCTCAACATTATTCACTATTAACAATGTATCTGTTGTTATTTTAACCACTGTTTTTGCACTGCTATTATTTAAGGAAAAACTGATTAAAAAGAATTGGATAGGAATAGGGTTGGCAATAATTAGTATTTTATTAGTAGCTTCGGCGTAATGAGTGAAATAAAAGACACCTACAAAACGATTGATGTTCCTTCTGAAGAAACATTATTCAAAGACAGAAATAGCAAGTTTTTTGGCTATACTTTTCCTGTATTTACAGAAGAAGATGTTAAATTGGCTATAGAAAGTTTAAAAAAGAAACACCATTCTGCACGTCATTTTTGTTATGCATGGCAATTTGGGACAGATAAAATCCGATTTCGAGCAAATGACGATGGTGAACCTAGTAATTCCGCTGGTATGCCTATTTATGGACAGATTCAAGCTTTTGGAGTAACCAATATATTAATTGTATCAGTACGTTATTTCGGTGGAACAAAACTAGGGGTAGGAGGGTTAATTAATGCGTATCGTACTTCAGCTCAACTTGCATTAGAAATTTCTGAGATAAAAGAAAAAACAATTGATATTGAGTATCAATTAACTTTTGGTTATGATATGATGAACAAAGTGCAGCGTGTTGTTAAAGAGCGAAATCTAAATATTATTGCTCAAAAATTAGAAATGGACTGCCAATACACCATTTCTGTTCGTAAAAAAGATGCGCAAATGATATTTGATATTTTTGATACCTTATTTAAGGTAGCGATTAAAGAGTTAGAGTGAGGTTTTACTAGATTTCAAAAGCACTATTTAAAAATAAAGATACCTCTATATAGGTAACCAGTATATTTGTATAACTGGTTGCTGTTAATTAGAAAAACCTCGAGAATCAACAAGAACCTGTATCTGATTTTAATCATTATTATCTTAATTTCTTGATTTTCAAAAGAAGATTTAAAACTTGATTATTCTAGCTTACAAATACCATAAACGGAGGTGGAGGACGTTTTAGAGATGTTAAGAAAGAGAATGTTGTAAGCGGAATTCGTTTTGCCGATTATAATAACTATAAGCCTTTAGATAAAAATATTGAGTTTTATGCCATTGATAAATTATATGGAGAAGGAAAACTAAAAAAGCTTTCTGAGATTGTGTTAGAGAATATTGAAGTTAAATTATTAGATTAATGATTAACTTTTAAGAGAACACTTGTTACGCTGTTTTTTGTAACAGTAATGATATATAAGTTACTGTTACTATCATTACTACTCTCATTTATTTGTTTGTATAAATCTTTGCCTAATATTTTATTAGCAAAAAAAGGAGTTGTATTACTATGTCCAACGACTAAAACGTTTTTACCTTTAGTGTCTAATTTAAAATCATCGTCATATAATTTTCTAGGATTGTAATTACGTACGTTCAGTTTGTTTTTAATTGCTGTAGGTGCTGCAGTTTCTTTTGTTCTATTGTAGTTTGTAGTATAAACCATATTTATATTAGCAGAAGATAAAACTGTTGCCCAAAAATCTGCACGCTCTAAGCCTTTACTTGTTAAGTGCGGATCTCTATCCTTTTTATCTGTCTTATCTTTTTCTGCATGACGAATTAGGTAATAAGTAGTAACATCATCTTGAGAAAAGATAGATAAAGAGCCCAAAATAAAAGTAATAAGGAAGAAATATTTTTTCATGTTTTTTTTACAAATATAAGTATAGGTTTTTTAATACTGTCTAAAGTTAAATGTAAACGTCTGTGCGTGTAAAAAGAGGTTGACTTTAATATAGAAAACAAGGTGTTACACTTTTTAGTGTTTAAATAGTGTTGCAAAACGTTTTAATTTTTCCTGTCTTTTCTTATTACAAAATACAAATAAATAGAGCTTATTAGATTAGAAAAATAAAGATAAATACCTGCAAAAAAAAGAATGAACGATATAAAGGTATATAGCATTATAATCTGACTTAATATTGTATGACTGTATTTTTCAGTTGGATAACATTTGTCTAAAAGGGGTATAAATAAAATCAATAAAACAAAAGAATTTATGAACCAAAAACTACGTTTTGTTCTTTTGTCATTTAGAAAAAAACTGGATCTAAACTCAATTATAAAATAGAGAACACCAACAATAATCTGAGAAAAGGCAATTAATTTAAAAAGGTCAGATTCGTAAAAATCATCGACTCTAAATCTTATTCCAAGATTAGCGTCTATAGTATAGTTAAAAATGATAATTGAATATGTCAATATTATTAGTCCACTAATCAAAAAAAGGATTCCGTATTTAAATGTTGTGCTTTTAAATTTTGTTTTGAACTCAGTCATTTTAGTATTACTTTATAATTCAGAATAACTATTTTAAGAGTAACCAATGTTTTAATGTATGGTAAAATGTTTGTTGTGTGTTTTAAAAACTAAATTAAGCAAACAAATCACAGATAGAAAATTCCAGCGTAATTTTCATAAGTAAGCTATAACTAGTAATAAATTATATACTGTGTCAGTAGCTTTAATTTTTTTCTATTAATGTCTTTGTTTTAATGTAATTTAAGGTATCAATTTTAAAATTTATTTTTTCTAAATTAATTTGTAATTCAGTGTATTCATGTTCTCTTGTATATACTAAATCTATTCCATTTTCAAATTTATCTTCGTCATAATAGGAGTCATGAAAAAGTTTAAATTTTCCAGATTCAATTTTTTTTCCTCAATCATTTTCAGACCAACCTCCGTCTCCGACTGACAATCTATGTAGTCTAATAGTCCATAATTGTTCTGATTTATCAGAAACCCATAAATACAATGTTAAGCAATATGATTCGCCTTTTTAGAGTAATGTAAATAGGAAATGATTCTTATTTTCTTCCCATTGATAACAGCTTAACCGTTCCCACTCATCAGCTTTTAAAAACCAATTTTTATGCTCGTTTACAGGACTTTTTTCAAATAGGTGGTCAATTAGAGAATTGTCAAGATATTTCTTTGAGTTTTTTATAATATCCATATTAAATGAAGTAATTCCATCCTTAGTACAATTTTTAATTGATTGAATATCTATTTTTCTTTTGGTTGCTTTTATTTGTTGTTTAATTATGTTACTATTTACCGATTTTTTTTAATAGATATTTAAATTATAGGTTTCCCTTTTTTATCTGTTATTGAGTTGTCATTACAACCCAATAATATTAATAGATGTCTTTTCATTTTTTGATTACAGCCAACAATTGTATATACCTATTATTGATATATAGCATATGTTATATGTTTCGAAATTAATAATTTTCAATAGTAAAACCAGTATTAATTGTTGATAAAAAGATAAGCCAAAAACAAGTAGTAGAGGTTGTTATTTAACTATAAATAAAAAAGCGATGCTTTTTCAAACACCGCTTTTAATTAACTATAAAAACTAACCTCTAATTTTCTATTAAATCAGATTGATTTCTGAAAACTAGTTTATTGTCAAATGCATCTAGTAAAATGATACTATCTGTTGTTACTTTACCTGCTAAAATCTCTTTAGACAATTGATTCAATACTTTTTTTTGAATCACACGTTTTACAGGTCGTGCTCCAAACTCTGGTTGATATCCTTTTACAGCTAAATAAGCAATTGCTTCATCAGTAGCGTCAAACGTTATGTTTTGCTCTGCAATCATCTTTTTAATACCGTTCAATTGTATTTTTACAATTTGCTTGATATTATCTTGTGATAAAGGTGTGAATAATATAATATCATCAATTCTATTGATAAATTCTGGACGTACAGTTTGTTTTAGTAAACCTAAAACTTCTGTTTTAGCGAGTTCCATTGTTGTATCAATATCACCTTTTAAATTATCAAACTTTTCTTGAATAATATGGCTACCCATATTTGAAGTCATAATGATAATCGTATTTTTAAAGTCAGCAACACGACCTTTATTATCAGTTAATCTTCCTTCGTCTAAGACTTGTAATAAAACATTAAAAGTATCAGGATGTGCTTTTTCAATTTCATCTAATAAAACAACTGAATAAGGTTTTCTACGAACAGCTTCTGTTAATTGCCCGCCTTCATCATAACCAACATAACCAGGAGGTGCACCAACTAGTCTACTAACAGAATGGCGTTCTTGATATTCACTCATATCAATTCTTGTCATCGCATTTTCATCATCAAATAAGTAATTGGCTAACGTTTTTGCTAATTCTGTTTTTCCAACACCAGTAGTTCCTAAGAACAAGAAAGAACCAATTGGTTTGTTAGGATTCTGTAATCCTGCTCTCGAACGACGTACAGCATCAGAAACAGCTTCAATAGCTTCTTCTTGACCAACAACTCGTTTGTGTAATTCATTTTCTAGACCCAATAATTTTTCACGCTCAGATTGTAGCATTTTAGTAACAGGAACCCCCGTCCATTTAGCAACAACTTCAGCAATATCATCGTAAGTTACTTCTTCCTTTATTAAAGCATTTTCACTTTGACTGTCTAAAACTTCTTGTTGCTTTTCAAGTAATTCTTGCGCTTCTTTTATTTTTCCATAACGTAATTCTGCTACCTTACCATAATCTCCATTACGTTCTGCTTTATCGGCTTCTATCTTGTAATCTTCAATGTCAGTTTTTAATTGCTGTACAGCGTCTACAACGGTTTTTTCTGACTGCCATTTGGCATTTATTTCGTTGCGTTCTTCTTTGAAATTAGCAACATCAGCATTTAAAGACTTTAATTTAACAACATCATTTTCACGCTTAATTGCTTCAATTTCAATCTCTAGTTGCATTATTTTACGATCTAAAACATCTAATTCTTCGGGCTTAGAATTAATTTCCATTCGTAATTTAGCCATTGCTTCATCCATTAAGTCAATTGCTTTATCGGGTAAAAAACGATTGGTAATATAACGTTGAGATAATTCTACTGCGCCAATTATAGCTTCATCTTTAATACGAACTTTATGGTGTGTTTCATATTTATCTTTAATTCCGCGAAGAATAGAAATGGCACTTTCAGTATCAGGTTCATCAACCATAACTTTCTGAAAACGACGTTCTAGAGCTTTATCTTTTTCGAAATATTTTTGATATTCGTCTAACGTGGTGGCACCAATCGCACGTAATTCTCCACGAGCTAATGCAGGTTTCAAAATATTAGCAGCATCCATAGCTCCTTGTCCACCACCAGCACCAACTAAGGTGTGTATTTCGTCTATAAATAAAACAATATTTCCATCAGACGTTGTTACTTCTTTTACAACAGACTTTAGGCGCTCTTCAAATTCACCTTTAAATTTAGCACCTGCAATTAAAGCACCCATATCTAAAGAAAAAATTATTTTATCTTTTAAATTTTCAGGAACATCACCACGGATAATTCTATGCGCTAAACCCTCTGCTATTGCAGTTTTACCAGTACCAGGTTCACCAACTAAAATTGGATTATTCTTAGTTCTTCGTGATAAAATTTGCAGTAAACGACGTATTTCTTCATCACGTCCTATTACAGGATCTAACTTTCCGTCTTGTGCTAATTTATTTAAATTGTTTGCATATTTATTTAAAGAATTATAAGTTTCTTCTGCGCTTTGAGAAGTAACTCTTTCTCCTTTTCGCAACTCTTCAATAGTAGTTTTTAAAGTCTTTTCAGTAGCCCCTTGATCTTTTAAAATTTGGGCTATTTGACTTTTAGATTTAAAAATTGCTAAAATTAGATGCTCTATAGAAACATATTCATCATTCATTTTTTTAGCAATGATAGCTGCTTCGGTTAACGTTTTATTAGCTTCCCGAGAAAGCATTAATTCAGCACCAGTAACTTTAGGAAAACTTTCTAATTGTTTATCTAAAACCTGTTGAACAACATTAATATTAATGTTGAGTTTTTTTAATATAAATGGCAACACGTTTTCATCAACTGTAAGTAAAGCTTTAAAAAAGTGTTCATTTTCTATTTGTTGATTTCCATAGCTCTGCGCTAACTGTTGCGCTTGTTGTATGGTTTCTTGTGATTTTATTGTATAATTGTTAAGATTCATAATTTGGGTGTTTCAAATTCAATACCAATTAAAATTAATCAAGAAAAGGAGCCATTATGTCTGTTAAAATCTGTTTTTCACTGACTTTATGGCTGCTTGAAAGGTTTTGTAATTAAAATCGACAGAATAAATAAAAATAAAAATGGGATTACTTAATACTATATTCGGGAATAAAACAGCAAAAGAAGTACAACCATCTTTCATTAAATGGATACCTTTAACTTCTGTAGAACAATTAAAAGAAATTAAAATACAGTCTAAAAAGGAAGCTATTGCGATATTTAAACATTCAACAAGATGTGGCATAAGTAGCATGGTAATAAAACGCTTTGTAAGTAGTTTTGATGAAGAGCTAAAAGAGTTTAAAGTGTATTATCTTGATTTGCTTTCGTACAGAGAAATATCTAGTGAAATAGGGTATGAGTTTCAAATATTACATCAATCCCCTCAGTTATTGGTAATTAAAAAAGGAGAAGTTGTAGCCCATGCTTCTCATTATAACATTGCTCAAATAGATTTGAAAAAGTTCTAAAAAACATACTGTTTTTAACGGTTCTTCTATAAATACATCGTATTTTTGTATATTACAAAAAAGCACAAAATTGAGTAACGAAACCACCACTTCACAAGAAACTAAAGGTAAGAATTTATACGGTTACCAAAAGGAAGCATTGTTCAAGATTTTTAAAAGTTTTGAAGATGCCCCTCAAAATTATCATCTATTATATCAATTACCAACAGGTGGAGGTAAAACAGTTATTTTTTCTGAAATCACCCGTCAGTTTATAAAACATTATCAAAAAAAGGTGTTGATAATGACCCACCGAATTGAGTTATGTAAGCAAACTGCAAAAATGCTTGGAGAGTTTGGTGTTGATAATAAAATTATTGATAGCAAAGCTGGTTTAGAAGATCAAGATAATTATGATTGTTTCGTTGCTATGGTTGAAACACTAAACAATCGTTTGAATGACGATATGTTAGATATTTCTGATGTAGGTTTAGTTATTATTGATGAAGCTCACTATAATTCGTTTACGAAGTTATTTAAGTTCTTTGATAAGTCTTTTGTTCTTGGAGTAACAGCAACACCTTTAAGTTCGAATATTAAATTGCCAATGAAAGACAATTATGATGATCTAATTGCGGGTGAAAGTATTGGGACTTTAATTGAACATGAATATTTAGCAAGAGCAAACGTGTATTCTTATAATGTTGGTTTAACTTCCTTAGAGATAGGAGCAAACGGAGATTATACTGTTAAATCTTCTGAGGATTTATATACAAATACAGATATGTTATCTAAGCTATTACAAGCTTATGAAGAACGTGCTAAAGGAACAAAAACACTGATATTTAATAATGGTATTAATACATCACTTCATGTATATGATACCTTTAAAAAAGCGGGATATCCTATTGCTCACTTAGATAATACAAATACAAAAAAAGAAAGAGATTTTATTTTAAAATGGTTTCATAAAACACCAAATGCAATCATTACTTCAGTAAGTATTTTAACTACAGGGTTCGATGAACCTTCAGTAGGGTCTATCATTTTAAATAGAGCAACTAAATCGTTAACGCTTTATTATCAAATGATTGGTAGAGGCTCTCGTATTTTTAAAGGTAAATCTAGTTTTAATGTAATTGATTTAGGTAATAACTTTCACCGTTTTGGACCTTGGGGAGCTGATTTAGATTGGCAGAAAATGTTTAGAGCACCCAATTTCTATTTAGATAATTTATTATCTGATGAAGAAATAGAAAATGAATTTAGATATGAATTACCAGCTGATGTTAAAAAAATGTTTGCAAATTCTACTGATTTATATTTCGATGTAAAAAAAGTATACATTGATGTTGTTCAAGCAGGACTATCATCAAAAAAAGTGTTAGAATATTCAATAGATCATCACGCTAAAATTTGCGTAGAAAATAGTGAAGATGTTTTTGATGCATTAATTTTAGCGAAAAAACTAGGCGGAGAAATTGAAGATAGAATTCAACGATACTCTAAATGTATTTGTAAGAGTACTCATAATTTTATTGATTGGTTACAAGATGATTACCGCAAGAAATTGAACTCGCATTTACGTTCAAATTTTGATGAAATATATGAAGATATTTTTGGTCATCCACCTCCTGAAGAAGAGGAGGAAGAAGATGAAGATTAAATAAAACAGATCATACGAAATGGTATTCTTTTTATACCAAAATGGTATAGAGCTATTCTTCTTTTATAATTATAAAAAAAAGCACAACTTAAAAAGGTTGTGTTTTTTTATGTAATTGATTTTCAGTAAAGTAAAAAAAAGTTATCAGTTTGCTTTTATATCATTATTTTCGATATACATGGGTAGTAAAATTATTATACTATTAGTAATTATAAAGTAAATGCTTTTAGGTGTAACAAAAGGTTTTTTACCTCGTCTTTTCAAAACAAATAAATTTATAAAGTAAATGTCAAGAAGTACATCAGATGTTAAAGAAGCATGGAAATTAATTTTTATTTTCTTGACAATTGTTACAATTATTAGTGCGGTATTTCATTATGCAATAGTTAATTTATACCCTTCTCGAATTTATATAGGAGGACTCATGTGGTGTCCGGCAGTAGCAGCTATAATCACAATGAAATTAAAAGGAAGATCTATTTCTTCCTTAAATTGGAGTTGGGGAAACTGGAAGTATATTCGATTGTCTTATTTCGTTCCTGCCCTATATGTTTTAATTACTTATGTACTAATTTGGTTTTTCGAGCTAGGAGGTTTACCTACTAAAGAACTCGTTTTAGGTTGGGCTAAAGAATTAGGGTTGATTGGAATTGGAACATTAAATACAACAATTTCAGTAATTGCAGCTATTTTTTTATTAGGTACCATAGGTGTTGTAAGAGCAATGGCAACGACTTTAGGAGAAGAAATTGGATGGAGAGGTTTTTTTATCTATGAACTAAGAAAAGTATTGTCTTTTTCTGGTGTTTCACTTTTTAGTGGGATTATTTGGGCGTCATGGCATTGGCCGTTGATAGTGTATTATGGAGGGAATATCACTTTGGAATTGATAACTTTTTTTGTTGTTATTATTTCAATGTCATTTATTATGACTTATTATACTTTTAAATCTAAAAGTTTATGGCCTGCAGTAATTTTTCACGCTGTAAGTAATGTTTATATTCAGAAAATATTCCCTCCATTAACAAAAAAAATAGAAGAAACCGAATATTGGCTGGGTGAAACTGGCATTATGTTTGCTATTGTGACGCTTTGTTTCGGGATTTATTTTTGGAGAAGAGCAGTTGAGGAAAAAATGTAATCGATATAAAATTATATCAATTAGAAATAGTATAAAAAGATTGTTTTTTAGATGCTTTTGGTGAGCCAACTGTAGTTTAAAAAATAAAACTTATGATATTTAAAATTGATTTTGTGTATTTATTGTTACGCTCATACTAAAATGAAACAACCATCTAACTATATTTTAGATTCGAAAAAAAATAAACAATTTTAACAATTAAAAAACAATATGAAAAA
>CBDTZS010000031.1:0-27158 GCA_965364955.1 uncultured Tenacibaculum sp.
ACAGAAGACAATTCAATAGATTTATCACTTCTATTTAACACCTCAAAGTTAACACCAAAAGTACTATTTGGTGTTGCACTTGATTTATTTGCAGAAGCTTCTAAGTACAAACCTGCACAAGCCTTTATAACTTGTTTAAGCTCTTTTGTTTTAATTTTTTTCCAATGTTCATCCTTTAAGTTTTGAACCAACTTATATGCTTTCATTAATTTGGGAAGGTGTTTTGACGGACTTACAAAATCAAAATTATTTTCAACTTCATATAAAATATCACCAATTTCACCACCGCCTTTTACTCTATTCCAAGTAGTATTAATTCCTGAGAAAATATCATCCTTATCTTTCGGGAAATCTCCTTTTAAAAACTCAACCCATTCTGTTTGGCTTCCACGAGTTGTTAAACGTCCAAAACCTTGACATAAATGCTGGCTACTCGCCATAGAAGCTAATTCGTTGTTTGACAAACCTTTTAAAGGATAATATGCGCCAACATCAAAACTTAGCATCTTGCTTTTATCTGCTTTTTCAAATTTTTCTCTACTTCCGTAAAACCACCAAGAGGTATTAAAAAATAAACGTTGTGGTTGCCATATACTCGTGTTTTTAAGTTGACCCGAATATTTTGTCTTATCATTCGCCAAATCAAAAGCTTCCATACTTAACATTGCTGAAGAAGTATGATGACCATGAGTAGTACCTGGAGTTCTATGATTAAACCGGTTGATAATTACATCTGGTTTAAATGTACGAATAGCCCAAACTACATCTGATAATACTTTATCTTTATTCCAAATTTTTAAAGTTTCATCAGGATGCTTCGAATAGCCAAAATCATTCGCTCTAGAAAAACGCTGTTCACCACCATCTACTCTTCTGGCAGCTAACAGTTCTTGCGTACGAATTACACCTAGTAATTCTCTCATTTCTGGGCCAATTAAATTCTGACCTCCATCACCACGAGTTAACGATAAATAACCTGTTCTTGCTTTTTCGTGATTTGATAAATAAGCAATTAACCGCGTATTTTCATCATCAGGATGAGCTGCAATGTATAATGCCGAACCTAAAAAATTTAACTTTTGAATTTTCTCGTAAATCTGATTAGAACTTAATTTTTGAGGTTTTTGTGAGAATATTGA
Source organism: uncultured Tenacibaculum sp. (assembly GCA_965364955.1). GTDB lineage: Bacteria > Bacteroidota > Bacteroidia > Flavobacteriales > Flavobacteriaceae > Polaribacter. The sequence goes on from CBDTZS010000031.1 coordinate 1,140, forward strand.
TACTGAAATCAATAATAAAATGCTAAAAAGCGTTTTTTTGTACATTTTTAATATTTTGATTGGGAAACAAATGTACTTTTTTTACTTAGAGCTTTTATCAAATTAACAAAACACTAACATATTTTAATCTAAAAAGTAATCATCCTTAAACCCGATTAAAAATAATTTCTCTTGAGCCCTTGTAACCGCTGTATATAACCATCGTAAATACTCTACGCTTGGTCCGTCTGGTAAATAAGGTTGTTCTATAAAAACGGTATTCCATTGTCCACCTTGAGATTTATGACAAGTCATTGCATACGAGAATTTTACTTGAAGTGCGTTAAAATATTTATTCTTTTTCACTCCCATAAACTGCTTGTATTTCGATTTTTCATCAGCAAAATCTTCTTTTACAGCCTCGTATAGTTTATTTGACTCCTCATAAGTTAAAGATGGGCTTTCACTAGATAGCGTATCTAATAACAACACTGTTTCAAAAGGGTTCATATCAGGGTAATCAATCATACGAACTTCAACTTCAGCAAATTTGAATCCGTATAATTCTTTTATAGTGTTAATTCGCATTACTTCACAAATATCTCCATTGGCAATAAAACCTGCCGAAGAAGAATCTTTTAACCAGAAGTAGTTATTTTTAACTATCATTACATAATCACCTGTAGAAATCTCGTTTTCTTGTCCACGAATTTTTGTTCTAATTTGATCATTATATTGATTTGCCCTTTTGTTTGATCTTACAATAAAGGCAGTATCTTCCACTCCAATATCCCCATCATACGCCATTGTAATGGCATCTTGAATATCGTAACTATCTTCTAATCTGATGATATCGGGGTAACTTACATCAAATTGAAAATCGGTTCCATCATTTTGTATCAACAAACGCAAATCAGTTGCATTGGCTAATATTCCTGAGTTTTGTTGCTGACGTACTACTTCATCTAATTCAATTTCAATAACATCTTTATTAAAATCAAAAGAAAGTCTGTCAGCCTCTAAAGCTGGACTTATACTTAACTTAACAGGAGGTAATTGCGCAGTATCTCCTATAAAAACAATTTTACAATTTTTACCAGAATATACATACGAGATTAAATCATCTAATAAAGAACCATTTTCAAACAGTTTTGAGTTTTGTCTAGAATCAGATATCATTGATGCTTCATCAACTATAAATATAGTATTGGTATGCTTATTTGGCTGCATCACAAAGCTTACACCGCCATTCCCTTCTTTTTTAGGAAAATAAATTTTCTTGTGTATCGTAAATGCTTGTTTTTTTGAATATCCTGAAATTACTTTAGCTGCTCGTCCCGTAGGTGCTAATAAAACAGCTTTTTTCTCAGCTTTCCATAAGTTGTTTACTACGGTACTTATTATAGTTGTTTTACCAGTACCAGCATATCCTTTTAATAAAAATAAGGCATTAGTATTCTCTCCAAATATAAAATCTGTTAGTTTATCTAATAACTCGTTTTGCTTTTGAGTAGGTTGATACGGAAATTTTTGAAGTATTTCTTTATAAAACTTAGGTGCTGATTCTATCATATTTTAAATAATAGTCAAAGATAAATCTATTTATAGATAAATATTTTCATGATTGAAAAAAAATTGTAGATTTGCGTATATCATATATTAAAAACAAAAAAAAATGAATTTATTATTAATGATTTTAGCAGCTACTGTAGTTGCAATTCTTTTAGCGGTACTAATAGTTAAGTTTGTACCATTGAAAATGAGATGGTTAATCTCTATATTATTGTTAGCTTCTACTGTTTTTCTAGTGTTTAAAATTTACGGAGGTATTATGGAACCTATCCATTTTGCTAAAGAAAAAGAAGTACGATACGCTAAAGTTATTAAGAATTTAAAGATAATTCGTGATGCTGAAGTAAAGTATAAAGAGGTTTATAGAACTTATACTAACAGTAAAGACTCTTTAATCAACTTTATTGAAAATGGTCAGTTAGTTATAACGAAAACTAGTAATATTGAAGAAAAAGTAGATAGAGGTGGTGGTATTTTTATTACTATTTCTAAAAAACAAATAGATACAATTGGTAACGAACCTGTATCAAAATATTTTGAAGGTAAAGATTATAAAGGAATGTTTAATGTTCCTGGTACTGACAAGCAGTTTGAATTAGCTACAGATAGAATTGAAAAAGTTGCTGGTTTATTTGTCCCTGTTTTTGAAGCTAAAGCTGATAAATCTTCTATTTTAAAAGGAATGAGTACTTCTTTAGTAAAACAAGAATTAGAAGCAATAGAAACTGACCAAATTAAAGGTGAGTTTGTTTCTGTAGGATCTTTACTTGAAGTTACTACAGGTGGTAACTGGCCTCCTTCTTACGATAAAACTCAAGCGCTTGCTAAGAAAGAGTAAAAAAAGCAGCGTTATTACGCAAAATAAAAATCTATCCATCCAATTTAGTTTGGATGGATTTTCTTTTTGTATCTCTAATTCTGATACAAAAAAAATAATTATATTTACCCAGTACATTTTTGAGAGGCCTTTAAATTCACCCGAATTATTACTTGAAAAAATCATAACTTTTTTTAGTACAGATAAAGACTTGCAACAAGATTTTATATCAGTCTCTGCAATTCATCAAAATAATTTATCTACTCTTGTACCTAGTGACTATTTTGATAGAACTAATTTAGACTCTTATTTAAAATACACGGTTAAAAGCTTATCAACAGATTTTATCACCTATGATTCTTTAGAATCAGCAGATACAAATACGGTATATATTCCTTATGTGAATATCAATAACTATTTGTTTCAAAATTTTGGGGAATTTGAATATAAACATCATTCAACTGTTTTAATCGACAAACTTTTAAATTTTTCAAAGGAAAATTCTGAAACGCAATTTTTTGTTAATGTATCTTCAAATCAATTAGATATTGTTGTCTGTCAACAAAATAATTTGATTTTTTACAATTCTTTTGCTTATTTTACAAAAGAAGATTTTATTTATTACATCTTATTTACTGCAGAACAGTTACATATGGATCCAAACAAGTTTCAGTTAACATTTACAGGAAATATTGAAAAATCTTCTGAACTTTACAATATTACCTACAATTATGTGCGTAATATTCATTTTATAAAACCCATTTTTAACTTTTTTACAGATAGTGAAGAGTTTTCAAATCATTCTAATTTTATCCTAGTATCCTAATGAGAATTATTTCAGGAAAATATAAAAGCAGACGACTTTCTGCTCCTAAAAAATTACCTGTTCGTCCGACGACAGACATGGCTAAAGAGTCGTTATTTAATATTTTAAACAACGATTATTATTTTGATAGTATTGCAGTATTAGACTTATTCGCAGGTACAGGAAATATCAGTTATGAATTTGCATCTCGTGGTACTTTAACAATACATGCTGTTGATGCGCATTTCGGATGTGTTAAATTCATGAATGAAACAGCAAAAGAGCTTGATTTAGACATTAACATCTATAAAAGCGATGTGTATAAGTTTTTAGAAAAAACAACCTTAAAATCGGATGTTATTTTTGCTGACCCTCCTTATGATTTTGAAGAAGCTCAATTTTTAAAAATTGCGGATCTTGTTTTTGATCGTCAACTTTTAAATGAAGAAGGTACTTTAGTTATTGAACATTCTAAGCATACCGATTTAACCAAACATCCAAACCATAGTTATGACAAGCGCTATGGTGGTAATGTTTTTAGTTTTTTCACTTTAGAAACGGCAACAGAAACTGTTTAGTTTTTCAGTTTTAAGCATAAAAAAAAGGAAGCTAATTAGCTTCCTTTTTTTTATGCTTAAAACAGGTCTATGAATACATTTTTTGTCTTAACTCTTTTACCTTAGGATCAGCTAAATAATCATCAAAAGTCGAATATTTATCAATCACTCCTTTTGGTGTTATTTCAATAATTCTATTTGCTACAGTTTGTGCAAACTCATGATCATGAGTAGAGAACAATATTGTTCCTTTAAAATTAATTAAAGAATTGTTCAATGCTTGAATAGATTCTAAATCTAAGTGATTTGTAGGTTCATCTAACATAACAATATTAGCTCTTGTCATCATCATACGAGACAACATACAACGTACTTTCTCTCCTCCTGACAATACATTACTTTTCTTTAAAGCTTCTTCTCCAGAAAAAATCATCTTTCCTAAGAAACCTCTTAAAAAAACCTCTTCTCTTTCTTCTTCTGTTTTAGCGTACTGGCGTAACCAGTCCACTAAATCTAACTCACCGTCTTGAAAAAATGATGAATTGTCTGAGGGTAAATAAGATTGTAATGTAGTAACTCCCCACTTACAAGTTCCTGTATCTGCCTCTTCATTACCTGAAATGATTTGGTAAAAAGTAGAAACAGCTTTAGAACTCTTTGAAATAATAGCTACTTTATCTCCTTTATTTAAATTAATATCTACATTAGCAAATAAAGGCTTTCCTTCAAAGTTTTTAGATAATCCTTCTATATTTAAAATCTGATCTCCAGCCTCTCTATCTCTGTCAAAAATAATTGCTGGGTAACGACGACTAGAAGGTCTAATTTCATCAACATTTAACTTCTCTATCATCTTCTTACGTGAAGTAGCTTGTTTAGACTTAGCCATATTTGCAGAAAAACGACGAATGAATTCTTCTAATTCTTTCTTTTTATCTTCTGCTTTCTTGTTTTGTTGTGCTCTTTGTTTTGCTGCTAATTGACTAGATTCATACCAGAATGTATAGTTTCCTGAAAAATGATTAATCTTCGCAAAATCGATATCAGAAATATGTGTACAAACCGCATCTAAAAAGTGACGGTCATGCGATACAACGATTACCGTATTATCAAAATTAGCTAAAAAATTCTCTAACCAAGCGATTGTTTCAAAATCTAAATCATTGGTAGGCTCATCCATAATTAAAACATCAGGATTACCGAATAAAGCTTGTGCTAATAATATACGTACTTTCTTTTTAGATTCTAAATCGGCTAATAACGTATAATGATCTGCTTCCTTAATTCCTAAATTAGATAAAAGTGTCGCTGCAGCAGAGTCGGCATTCCATCCATCCATTTCTTCAAAACGAACTTGTAACTCCCCTATTTTCTCAGCATTTTCATCTGTATAATCAGCATACAATGCATCAATTTCCGTTTTAATTTTATGCAACTCTTTATTCCCCATTAAAACAGCGTCTAAAGTAGTATACTCATCAAAAGCATAATGATCTTGAGTTAAAACTGACATTCTTTTTCCAGATTCTAAATGAACCTGACCAGATGTTGGATCTTGTTTTCCTGAGATAATCTTTAAAAAAGTAGATTTCCCTGCTCCATTTGCTCCGATAATACCGTAGCAATTTCCTTGTACAAACTTAGTGTTTACTTCATCAAACAAAACACGCTTACCAAACTGAACTGATAAATTAGAAACTGATAACATTTATTGTTTTTTTAATTTGGGTGCAAAAGTATAAAATATACTGACTTAAAAAGAATTTGCAAGGAAATATTTAACATCTTACATTTGACGTTTTTAATTCTTTTAACAGCGAATTAACAGCGACATTATATAGAGATGTCTATTTTTGAGCATTCTATCTTTATTAAGATAATAAACAGCGCATGACTAAATATTTAGTAACTCTTATATTAATTATTTTTATTGGATGTAAAGAATCCAAAACCTCGAAATCAACTTCTTTCGGAGGTAAAATTATCAACCCTAAATGTAGCTATGTAACATTATCAGACAATTATGATTTTAATGACACTATATATTTAAAAAAAGATAATAGTTTTTTAAGTTCTTACAAAGAATTTAAAGATGGTTTATATTTCTTTAGACATGGTCCAGAGCATCAATATGTATACCTTGAATCTAATGATAGTTTATTATTAAGATTAAATACATGGAACTTTGATGAATCATTGGTTTTTAGTGGCGAAAATGCGGAGAGAAATAATTTATTAATTGAATCTTTTTTACAAAATGAACAAGATGAAAAAAATTTCTCAAAACTTAAGAACCTTCCTCAACAAGAATTTCTAAAAAAGATAGATTCCGTAAAGAGCATAAAACAAAGTATTATTAACAACTATAAAAATAATACAAATGATACTTCTGACAAGTTTATAGAAATACTAAATATCTCTTTATTATATCCTACATATGCTAAGTTGGAGCAATATGCTATTCATAACTTCAATAAAAATAAGCCAGAGAAACTAGTCGATTCTTACTTTGATTATCGCAATGAGATCAACTCAAATAAAGATTCCTTAATTTTCTATGGTCCTTATTATAGATTAATAATAGATAAATTATATAATGAAGTTTACCTGAAAAACACAGATAGTAAGTCAGATAACTTTACCGTTGATTTATTAAATAATATAGACTCAAATATTTCTTCTGAAGAAATAAAGAATAAACTTTTGTATAATAGTATTATACGACATTTTTTTAAGGAACCTAATTATAAAAATAAAAGCCAATCATTCTTTACTTTCTTTAAATTAAACACAGATATTGAACAAAAAAAGAATATTCAACGTTTAATTAATGACCTTAAATTATTGAATAAAGGAGAAAAATTACCTTCTTTTGACTTAATTGATGCAACTGGAGAACTAAAAGATATTGCAAAAATAACAAAAGGGAAAAGTGCTGTTATTTTATTTAAAAACTATAAACAAGCTTCTGATGAATGGGTATCTTCACGTATTAATTTTTTAACAAAAAAGAATCCTAATGTAGCTTTTGTTGTTGTTAACCTATGTACTACTTCAAAAAGATACACAAAGAACATCGATATTAAGTATCAATACACTTTACCAAACAAAAGTAATGTTTGTGATTTCTCATCAAGTAAATTCCCTCGTATGGTGTTAGTTGATAAAAAAGGTATTATCCAAAATGGATATACTAGTTTATCAGCCAAAGATATCAATCTACAAATAAGTGATTTGCAAAAAAACAAATAACATTGTTTAATTCGTTTAATTTAGTATACCTTTGCGCGATTTTATTTTCGAAATAAAATGAAATTTAGATTATTAACTACCAGATTATTAGCCATATAATCTATTGTCCAAATTAAGAATCAGGTTTACAGATACTGGCGTCTGTGAATCTAAAAGAACACAGACGTAATTATGTCAACATTTTTAGATTTAGGCTTAAAAGAGTCTATCAACAAAGCATTAACAGATTTAGGTTATGAAAAACCAACTGTAATTCAAGAAAAAGCAATTCCTCAAATTATTTCATCTACGGCTGATTTAAAAGCATTCGCTCAAACAGGAACTGGAAAAACAGCTGCATTTAGTTTGCCTATTATTGAGCAAATAATCAGTTCAGATAAAAATACTCAAGCAATTATTTTATCGCCTACTCGTGAACTAGCTGTTCAAATAGGAAACAATATTAAAGAATTTGCTAAATACATACCCGACTTAAAAGTGGTGACTGTATATGGTGGTTCAAATATTGAAGAACAAATGAGAGGCCTAAAAAGAGGAGCTCAAATAGTCGTTGGAACTCCAGGAAGAACTGTCGATTTAATAAATCGTAGAGCTTTAAAATTAGGAAACGTAAAATGGTTAGTATTAGATGAGGCAGATGAAATGCTTAATATGGGGTTCAAAGATGAACTTGATAAAGTATTAGATGCTACTCCTGACACTAAACAAACCTTATTATTCTCAGCAACCTTCCCTAGAGAAGTAGAGTCGATTGCTAGAAACTATATGACAAATCCTGTTGAAATTACTTCAGGAGAGAAAAATCAAGGTTCAGATAACGTAAGTCACGAATACTATATAGTAAACGAAAGAACACGTTACCAAGCCTTAAAAAGAATTGCAGATGTAAATACAGATATTTACGCAATTATTTTCTGTAGAACAAGAAGAGAAACACAAGAAGTTGCTAATAACCTGATAAAAGATGGTTATAGTGCTGATGCATTACATGGAGACTTATCTCAACAACAAAGAGATAGTGTTATGGGTAAATTCCGTAAGAAAACTATTCAAATATTAGTAGCAACTGATGTTGCTGCACGTGGTTTAGATGTTACTGAATTAACACATGTAATAAACCATAAATTACCAGACCAAATGGAAAACTACAATCACCGTAGTGGTAGAACTGGTAGAGCTGGTAACAAAGGTATCTCTGTTGTATTAGTAAACAACAAAGAAAAAGGTAGATTACGTTCAATTGAGCGTATTATCAAAAAGAAATTTGAGGCTAAAAAAGTACCTACAGGTAAAGAAATTTGCCAAAATCAATTAATGCATTTAATTGAAAAAGTAAATAATACAGAGGTTGATACTGAACATATTTCAGAATTCTTACCAAGTATCTACGAAAAATTAGAAGCTTTAACTAGAGAAGAATTAATTCAAAAATTCGTTTCATTAGAATTTAATAAGTTTTTATCTTATTACAACAAATCGGCAGATTTAAACGAATTATCATCTAGCGATAGTTCAAGAGCTAGATCTAATGATGAAAACATGACTCGTTTCTTTATCAATTTAGGAAGAAAAGATGATTTGAATCCTGCAACATTAATTGGATTAATAAACGATCAGAAAATTGCTGATAAAGTTGAAATCGGAGCGATTGATATTTTAGATACTTTTTCTTTCTTTGAAATTGACAAAAACTTTGAAAAAGAAACATTAGACGCTTTTAGTTCTAATGATCCTGATTTTAATGGACGATCTGTTAATATTGAAATTACTAAATCGAAAGGCGGCGGCGGCGGTAGAGGCGGAAGAAAACCTCGTGGTGACGGTGGTGGATTCGGCGGAAAAAGAAGAAGCAGCGGTGGCGGAAATGACAGAGCTCCTAGAGATAGAGGCCCTAGAAGTAGAGATTCTAGCAGAAGCGGTGGTGATTCAAGGAGACGTAGTAGCGATAGCGATGGTGGTTCTTCAAGAAGAAGCAGCGGTGATACTAATGCATCTTCAGGATTTGGAAGAAAACGTAATAGAGATTAATTACAACCTTTTACATTATATAATTAAAAAGACAGCTCAATTGAGCTGTCTTTTTTTGTTTCATTTTTTAAGGAAGTTTAAATCGTATCCTATTTCTTTTTATAAACAGTAACAAAATAATTCTTATCACAAATAATAACGAAACTAACTTTTTAAATGTTTCTTTAAATGGTGCTTTTTAAACAAAAAAATAGATATTTGGAGGTGTCAAATAGAAATAAAAATTATTCAATAAGGCAAAATATATAGGACTATAATAATGAGATATAAAGGCTAATAGAATAACTAAAAAATGGAAAAGCAACAAAATCTTACATTGGTCAAACAAAAAATTTATGGTGGAGGTTAGAAAATTATTTTAGAGAAACTAGTAATACTCAAGATAAAAAATTAAATAACACTAACTATAAAATTTGGAAATGGGCGGATAATTCTTCTAATATAAGATTAAATATAGTAAGCTCATTCAGGACAATTGATGGTGAAATATTCGATAGTGAAAAGTTATTAAAATTAATAGAAGAAGATGTATTTGCAGTAATGATTGAACATATTTTATTATTTGAATATAAATATAGAGGAGGAAATCCGTCTGTAGAAATATTTAATATTATCAAAAAAAGAGAGTAAACTTAACTGAATTGCTGTTTTTGGTAAAAATTCACTCAAAACAATTTAAATAAACAAAAGCATCATCCATCAAAACATAAAAAAACCTGAACACTAATACAGTGTTGTATTTTGTTCAGGTTTTAACCTTTTATTTTATGATAATCGAAATTGACTAAATCAATTACACATAATTAACCAGCAATAACTTTTATTGACTTTTAAATTCTTATTGATTACCTAAAATAATTGGCATTCCGCTTTTACCAGCTCCAATCAATACTATTTTACTATTTGGTGATTCAGCCAATTTCAACGTAGCTTCAATACCTTTATCTTGTAAAATTTTATCAGTTAAAGAAGCGCTTAAAATTTTATTTGCGTCAGCCTTACCTTGTGCTTCTATTATTTGTTTTTCTGCTTCTTTCTGAGCTGTAACTAACCTAAATTCATATTCTAAAGATTCTTGCTCTTGTTTTAACTTACGTTCAATTGCAGTTTTAATAGTTGCAGGTAAAGTAACATCTCTAACTAAAATCTCATTTAACTGAATAAACTGTTTATCTAATATTTTTTTAGTTTCTACAAAGATTTCTGTCTGAATTACATCTCTTTTACTAGAATATAATTGTTCAGGAGTATAACGTCCTACAACACTACGAGCTGCCGAACGAATAGCTGGCTGAATAACTCTTGATATATAGTTCTCCCCTTTTTCTTGATGCAAAAGACCTATCTTCTCTGATTGTGGCTGAAACCAAGCTGAAGCTTCTAATTGAATCTCTAACCCGTTTGAAGATAAAACTTGCATTTTCTCAAAAATTTCTTGTTGACGTACTTCATAAATGAAAACTTTGTTCCAAGGTGCTACAACTTGAAATCCTTCTCCCATTGGTGGTTCATCAGTTACTACACCTCCACCAAATGTTCTATATAAAACACCTGCTTGTCCTGATTTTATAGTTACTGTCGATTTTGCAAAAGCTATAATTGCGATTACTACTAAAACTCCTAAAAGGATTCCTCCTTTTGGCAATTGTAATTCTAATTGTTTGTTATTATTCATTTTTATTTATATATATTTCAAATGTACAATTAATCTTCCTTAAATCGTAGCAAACGCAAAGCATTAAAAACAACCAATAACGTAGATCCTTCATGAATAATTACTGCAGGACCAATTGTTACTAACCCTAAAATAGTCATTGGAATTAAAATAGCAACGACTCCTAAACTTATCAGAAGGTTCTGTTTAATAATTGTTCTCGATTTTCTACTTAACGCAATAACAAAAGGTAATTTATCAATTTTATCACTCATTAACGCAACATCGGCCGTTTCTAACGCAACATCACTACCTGCTGCTCCCATTGCAATACCAACGGTACTATTTGCCATTGCTGGTGCATCATTTACTCCGTCGCCAACCATTGCTACTTTACTATCACTCTCTTTTAATTTTTGAATTGCGATAACTTTATCTTCTGGTAATAAATTCCCTTTGGCTTCAGTAAGTCCTATTTGTTTAGCAATAGCATCTCCAACACTTTGATGATCGCCTGTTAGCATGACCATTTTTTTTATTCCTATTTCTTTTAAGCGTCTCAACGTTTCTTTAGCGGTGGTTCTTGCAACATCCATTACACTTAATAAGCCGATTAAGTTGTTATTGTAAGCAACTAACATTACAGTATGTCCGTTTTTAAGTAAATCATTCATCTGTTCTTTTACTTCTTCTGAAATAAGAATATTCTCATCAGTCATTAGCGCTGAATTCCCTATAAAAACTTTTCGCTCTTTATAAATTGCTTTAATTCCTTTTCCTTGGACAGCTTTAATATCAGATGCATTGTTTTTACTTATGATAGCATATTGCGCTGAAATATCTTTTGAAATTGCTTTTGCTAACGGGTGGTTACTTAAACTTTCAACATTAAAAGCAAGTTCTAAAAATTCACTTTTTTCAAAATTATTAAAAGCAATCGCATTTGTTAATTTAGGTTTCCCGGCGGTTAATGTTCCTGTTTTATCAAAAGCGATCGTAGTTAAACTTCCTAAATCTTCTAGTGCCCTTCCTCCTTTTATTAATACACCACTTTTTGCAGCACGCGCCACACCACTTAACACAGCACTTGGGGTGGAAATGGCCAATGCACACGGACTTGCTGCTATTAAAACAGTAATTGCTCTATACAAACTTTGATCAAAAGTTTCATCAATTACTAAATACCCAAAACACAAAATAAATACCAAAATGATCACTACAGGTACAAACCATTTTTCAAATTTTTTAGTAACTAATTGTGTCGGTGATTTTTGAGTTTCTACTTCGTTTACCATTTTTACCAAACGAGAAATCGTACTATCTTTACTTAATTTTAAAACTAGCACTTCAATAACACTATTCCCGTTAATAGTACCAGTATACACCACATTATCTTTAGCTATATCATTAAACTTAGGAAGATTATCTACAGCGTGAATCGCTACTTTATCAACAGGCATACTTTCTCCCGTAATTGATGCTTGATTAATACTGCTATTTCCTTTTATAATTACACCATCAGCGGCAATTTTTGTATTTGGTTTTATAACAATTACATCGTTTAGTTTTAACTCTTCAATCTGTATTTCAATGATCGAATCATTTCGTTTTACTAAAGCTGTTTTAGGTGATAACTCTCCCAAAGCTTCAATAGATTTTTTCGCTTTATTCATTGCGTAATGCTCTAATGCATGCCCTAAACTAAATAGAAATAAAAGCAAAGCACCCTCACCCCATTTACCTATATAAGCGGCACCCGTAGCAGCAACTAACATTAAAAAATCGATTTCAAACTCGCCTTTTGTTATTTTATCATACGCTTCTAACGTAGTAAACCAGCCACCAAAAATAAAAGAAACGATAAAAAATATTAAAGCATAATTTATAGGTAAAGCTGTTAGTTTTTCTATAATTAACCCCAAAAAGAAGAAAAAACCGCTTAAAACAGAAAAATACAACTCACTTTTCTCTCCAAATATTCCGCCATGATCGTGATTCTCTTTTACAGAATGCTTCCCTGAATGTTTATCTAACATTTTTATTTCTTTTAGTAGTAGACTTTCTTTTTATTCAAAAGATGCAAGGTGTTTTATAAATATACCATGCACACTTTTAATTCATCTTAAAAAAAGATTGTTTTTTATTATTAAAAATGTATAAAGTATAATTGTACTTTCATACTGTTTTTTGAATAAAATTGATCTCAATAATTAATCAAGTTCATTATCAAGAAACCATAACAGCTTCTTATTTCATGAATAATTTATAGTGTCCTATTAACTTAATAATAACAACAATATCTTTATCTGTACTATTTTTAAAGTACCAACCATGTTTTCCTTCAAACGGAGCAGTAAAAGTTCCTGCCATATTATTAGAATATGCTACGGTGTAACTTTCATAAAAAACATCTGCCGGAGGATTATCTTGTTTTACTTCTCCATGAAAATCAGTATAAAGAATCCCCTTTGTTGTTGACCATTCATAATTTACACTTCCGTATTTAAGCATTTTAACCTTGTATTCTATTCCTTTTTTTGCGGGTACAACAATATGAATACTGTCTTCTCTTTTTAATAATTGTTCTTCTGAAACAGGGTTATTAGCTTCTATAGGTTTTATAATAGTTGAATTAGACCCTATATCTTGAAGTGTTATTTTCTTGAAATTTAAAATTGATTTCGGAGAAGTATTTGTTTTTACCTCTTTTTTATAGAGTTTACTAAAACCAAATAATTTCCCTGTACCAAAGGGGTCTATGCCATATTCTGCAGGTAAAACTGCTATGATAAGAACTATCATTCCGATAATAAATGCCAAAATTATTGATTTTAGTACTTGTCTTTTACTTATTAAAGACTGCTTATTTGTTGTCATATTTATATTTTAAAAAATGAAATATCCTGTTAACTGATACCCTAATAGTAAAAAACCTGATACCATTAGAAGTATGTTTGTAATATTAGAAAACCTAAGGTAACTTTCATATTGCCTCCAATAAGAAATACACAATAAAACGAATCCTAAAGCCAAAAACTGACCTATTTCTACGCCTAAATTAAAGCCTAGTAAATTTATAAAAAGTCCTTCTTTATCAAATTCGAGTTCTTGTAATTTGGTAGCTAAACCAAAACCATGAAATAAACCAAAAATTAATACCGCTTTTTTAGTATTTGGTTGTTTTCCAAAAAGAGTTTTAAAACCTCCAATATTATCAAAACCTTTATATATTATTGATAGCGCTATAATTGCATCTATCAAAAAGGCATTTATATTTACATCAGTCATCACCCCTAAAAGAAGTGTAATACTATGCCCTATGGTAAAATAAGTTATATACGTTATAATTTCTTTTGTTTTGTATAAAAAGAATATCACTCCAATTAAAAAAAGTAAATGGTCATAGCCGGTGAGCATATGTTTGGCTCCAATGTATAGAAAAGGTCCAAATGCGATTCCTTTATTTCTCAATAAAAACAATTGCGTATTATCATCTACTCCGTGAGCAAAACTTATAAAAGGAATAAGAAATAAAACAATTAATAGTAAGGTTGTTCGTTTATTTTTTAAATTCATCTTAATTTAATTAGTGTATATGACCGCCCATGCCGCCTGCTTGTTGTATTAATTTTCCTTTTAAAAAGTGTGCTCCTTCAGTCACTACTTTAATATCAAAATTATTTCCTTGAATTGTTTTTATCGCTACAAATCCACCATCAGAATTACCTACTGTTACCACTAAAGGAATAAACTCTACGGTACTTTTTGCCATAAAGATAAAGCTTTCTCCATCCTTTTCTATAATTGCATCTTCTGGAACAGCAAATACATTTTCACCTTCTAATAATACTTCAATATTGATAAACATTCCTGATTTTAACAAGCTTTCTTTATCTTCAAAATGACCATGAACATTAACAGTTTTCGTTTTATCATCTACTTTTTGACTAATCAATTTTATATATCCCTCATACTGTTTGTCAATCCCTGAAGGTATAAAAATAAATTCATCTCCTTTTTTAATTTTGGTAATATCAGTTCCAAATACATTTAATTCTGCATGCATATGATCAGTATCAATAATTTCCATCATTTCTGAATTTGCGGATAAAAACATTCCTTTATTCAAATTATTCTCCACTACATAACCAGAAATAGGTGCTTTTATGTATACATATTCTTGAATACCATTTTTAGCTATAGCGCTTGGGGATAAATTTGCCATTTTTAATTGAGATGCATAACTAGTTACCAAACTCTTCGCTGAACGATATATACCTTCAGCTATTTGAAATGATTTATTTGAGGTAATTTCGTTTTCTAACAACATTTTTTTACGCTCATAATCGGCTTTTCTAACATTGTAGTTATTAATTGCTTCTAAATAAGAATATTGTAGTTTTATAAAGTTAGGATGTTTTAATACTGCTACTGTCTGTCCTTTTCGCACTTTATCCCCTGGTAATAAATTCGTTTTATACACAAAAGATTCTAAAGGCGCATATACCGTTGCTTTACTTTGCGGTGGTACTTCTATGGTACCAGTTACCGCTACTCTATTACGTATTTTTCTTTGTGTAATTTCAGCTGCTTTTATACTTGCAGACTCCACTTGTTCTTTTGTTAAATGTAATTCATTTTCAGCATGTTCCTCTGCTGTGGCATCTTTAGATTTTACTACATTTTTTTCTTCGGAAGCATGATCGTGACCAGTATGATCTTCTTTTTTTGAATTACAACTGATAATCGAGATCAATAATGCTACTATCGTGATAAATTTTTTCATATTCTTATGTTTGTCAGGCTAAACCGAAGTTCGGTCCTTTAATAGTTATTATTGTTTTGTGTAAAATTCGTACCCAATTACGGTCTGATTATAATTATTAATCAATGATAAATAATTTTGCATTACTTGAAAATAGGTATTAAAACTTTGATTATACTGATATGCATCTATTTCACCAGCAGTATATGCTAGTTTTAGTTTTTTAATAAACCTATCTGCTTTTAACGCCATGGTAACAATACTTACTAATTCACTTTTTAAATAGTTTACTTGTTTTTGTAAACTCTTAAAATTATTCTGAATAGCAACTTTATTTGATTCATTTTCATAGGCTATTTCTTCCGCTATCAGTTTTTGTTTTTTAGTTTTAGCACTATTAGACCAAAATGATACTGGAATATTTAAGCCAACATTAAAACCAGTGTAATCAGTTGCATTTCCTGTTTTTCTATTTACAATCCCTGCTGTTAATTCTGGAAAATAATTTGATTTGGCTACCAAAACACTCTTTTCTGCTACTTTAGTTCGTTTTGTTAAAGTTGTTAAAAAAGCTTTTGAAATTGTATCCTTTTGAAATGAAACCGTCTTTTTTACAGGATATTTTGTTTCAGGAACTATTGCCGATTTAATTTGTAATAACTCTTTCAATTCATTTTCTACTTGGTTAAAACCCTTATAAATGGTACTTTTTTTCGATTGAGTACCTAAAGATTGTAAAATTGTTAGGTCATTTTCTAGTCCACCAATTTCTCCCGATTCATATAATTTTTTAGCAATACTTTTTATTTGGGTACTAATTTGTTGTTGCTCTTCCATTAATGAAATAAGCCCATACAAATAATGCCATTCTTGATACAAACTTCTTGCTCTTCTAATACTCTCTTTTTTAGAAATGTCGTTTATTGATTTTGCTAATTCATGTTTTGCTATTGCCAGTTTTCTTTTTTGTATGTGTGTTAAAATAGATCCAAAATTTTGATTTACAGACCATTCTTGCTCTGACAAACCATCACCAACACCAACGTCTTGATATTTAAGTGAAATCGGTTTTAAAGTAATTGCATTAGAAATACCTGCATTACTTTTAGCGATGTTCAGTGTTGATTTTTTTAGTGCTACTGATTTTTTTAACGTTAATGCAATTACTTGTTGTTCGTTTAATTTTCGTGGTACTTCTTGTGCCTGAATAAATGAAGTTCCTACTAAAACAAGTAGTACGGTAAGTGCTTTTGAATTTATTTTGTTCCCCTTTTTATTTTCAGAAAACAGATACAAAACTGGTAAAATTAATAATGTTAGCAAAGTTGCCGACACCAATCCACCAATAACTACAGTAGCCAATGGTTTTTGTACCTCTGCTCCTGCTGATGCAGAAATAGCCATTGGTAAAAAACCTAAAGAAGCAACAGCTGCCGTCATAATTACTGGACGTAATCGAACAGAAGTTCCTTTTCTTATAATATCTTTTACATCTGTCATTCCTGCTTCTTTTAAACGATTGAACTCTGCAATTAACACAATTCCGTTTAAAACAGCCACACCAAACAAGGCAATAAATCCTATTCCTGCCGAAATTGAAAAAGGCATATCTCTAAGCCATAAAGCGAAAACACCACCAATAGCAGACATTGGAATCGCGGTATATATTAAAATACTTTGCTTGATTGATTTGAACGTAAAATATAATAATAAGAATATTAATAACAATGCTACAGGCACTGCTATACCTAACCTTTCACGTGCGTCTTCTAAGTTTTTAAAAGTTCCTCCATAGGTAATATAATATCCTGGATCAAATTTAATATTCTCGTTTACTTTTTGTTGCAACTCATTAACAATACTTGCTACATCGCGACCTCGAACATTAAAACCAACCGTTATTCTTCGTTTTGCATCATCTCTTTGTATTTGGTTTGGCCCTGTTTTAAAACGTACATCAGCTACATTTTCTAACGGAATATGAGCGCCACTAGATGTTGTTACATACAGTTTGCGAATATCGTCAATACTTGATCTTTTTTCTTTAGCCATTCGTACTACCAAATCATAGCGTTGCTCACCTTCATATACCGATCCTGCACTTTGTCCTGCAAATGCTGTATTAACAGCCGTATTTACATCAGAAATATTTAAGCCATAAAAAGCTAATTGACTTCGTTTATAATCAATAACAATTTGTTTTAAACCTGTCATTTTTTCAATATACAAATCTTCAGCACCAGCAACTTCAGGAATGATTTTCCCTAATTCATTTCCGTATTTCACCAATTTATCTAAATCCTCTCCATAAATTTTCAACACTACATCTTGTCGCGCTCCTGTCATCAATTCATTAAAACGCATTTGTATAGGCTGCTGAAATCCGTAGTTGACACCTAGCATATTTTGTTCTAATAGGTGATTCATTTTTTCAGTCAACTGATTTTTAGTACTCGCCTTCGTCCATTCACTTTTATCTTTTAGAATAATAATAATATCGGCTACTTCAACAGGCATCGGATCCGTAGGTATTTCTGAGGAACCAATTCTACTTACAATTTGTTCAATTTCATCTGGAAATTCTTCTAGCAACAATTTTGAAGATTTATTTGTTACATCAATAGTATAAGATAATGAGCTCCCTGTAGAAACAGTTGCTTGAACCGCTAAATCTCCTTCATCTAATGATGGAATAAATTCTGATCCCATATTTTTAAAAGTAAAAACACTTAACGTAAAAATTAGTACAGCACCTATAAGTACCGATTTCTTATGTTTTAAAGAAAATTCCAATAATGGAGAATAAACACTTTGTATTGCGCCTATTATTTTATCAGAAATGTTCTTTTTATTATTAATTGTTTTCTTTAAAAACAAGGCACTTATCATTGGCACATATGTTAAAGACAATATAAATGCCCCTAAAATGGCAAAACTCACGGTGATAGCCATCGGTTTAAACATCTTCCCTTCAATACCCACCAAGGCCAAAATAGGAAGATATACAATTAGAATGATGATTTCTCCAAAGGCTGCACTTGTTCTAATTTTTGAAGCGGAACTATACACTTCGGCATCCATTTCAGCTTGCGTCAATTTTTTTCCTGATTTTTTTAATACCAGATAATGCAATGTTGCTTCAACTATAATAACCGATCCATCGACTATAATTCCGAAATCAATAGCCCCTAAACTCATTAAATTTCCTGAAACCCCAAAAATATTCATCAAAATAATAGCGAATAACATGGCTAACGGAATCACAGAAGCGACAATTAAACCTGCTCTTAAATTCCCTAATAATAACACCAAAATAAGTATAACGATTAAAGCTCCTTCAATTAAGTTGGTCATCACGGTACTAATAGCTTTATCAACTAATTTTGTTCTATCTAAAAAAGGTTCTATTACAACACCCTCTGGTAAACTTTTTTGTATTTGAGCAACCCTTTCTTTAACACGTTTTATTACTTTTGATGAGTTCGCTCCTTTTAGCATCATTACAATTCCACCAACCACTTCTCCTTCTCCGTTTCTTGTCATTGCTCCATATCTAATGGCGCTTCCTAATTGTACTTTACCAATATCTTTTATTAAAATCGGAGTACCGTTTACAGTATTTTTTATAACAATATTTTGAATATCTTCGGATGATTGAATCAATCCTTGACTACGAATAAAATAGGCTTTCGGGTTTTTATCTATATAAGCGCCTCCTGTATTTTGATTATTCTTCGCTAAGGCTCCTAGTACTTCATTTACACTCACAGTTAGCGTTTGTAACCTTTCTGGTTGCAAAGCAACTTCGTATTGTTTTAAAAAACCACCAAAACTACTTACATCTGCAATTCCTTCTATTCCTAATAACTGACGACGAACAATCCAATCTTGAATAGAACGTAATTCCATTATTGAAAACGCTTCTTTATATCCTTCTTTTGCAAATAAGGTATATTGATAAATCTCTCCCAAACCTGTAGTTAAAGGAGCCATTTCTGGTGAACCTACGCCATCTGGAATATTCCTTTTTGCTTCATTTAATCGTTCACTAATTTGTTGTCTAGCCCAATAAATATCTACATCATCTTTAAAAACAATGGTCACAACACTAAGTCCGAAACGAGAAAAAGACCGTACTTCTTCAATCTTCGGAATACTAGACATTGTCATTTCTATAGGAAAAGTTACTAAACGTTCTATATCTTGCGCTGATTGTGATGGTGCTGAAGTAATTATTTGCACCTGATTATTGGTGATATCTGGTACTGCATCTATTGGTAATTGCTTTAAAGAATAAATTCCCCAACCAATTAAGATCGATACAAAAGCACCAACAATCAATTTATTTTTAATTGAAAATTTTATAATGTTATCTAACATTTTTCATTTATTTAATTCTGTTTTATATAAATTTTATCCATACAATTTTTAAAATCTATAAATAGGATTTAAAAATTGCACGAGGTAATAACATCATTTCCTCTGTTTAAAACAGATGAAATAAGACTATTATTAAAAATTAGAAATTGGAATTAAACTCTTGGAGGTTGAAAAAGTTGGTCTAAAAAACTAGCTGTATTTAGAACTTTATGAAAAGGTACCCTCTTATTTATTTGAAGTAATTTTACAAACTCAAACTTAAATTCAGAAGTAATAATTGCATTTGAAATGCCTAAAAAAACACAATGATGATGGTGTTCTTTATTTTTTTCTTCTTCGGTGTCGTTTTGATGATGAGTATCAGAATGCACAGCATCCATCGCATCAATATGGGTTTCTATTATATTACCATCATTAAAAATAATAGCATCAGAATGTGCTTGAACCGGAGGTACAAACAATAATAATGTTATTATGATAATGCTAATATTTTTCAACAAATTAATTTTAAAGAAATACAAAAATATATAAAAAAAATGATAATTTATTTTTTTAATTTGTCTTTAACTTTTAATTAAAATAAACCTGTAATGATGTATTACAGGTTTATTTATTCTCTTGAGGCTTTATGCTACCAGTACTCGAAAATTTTAGAAATCTTTCCGTTCTTAAATTCGAACAATGTCATTTGAGATTCCCCTTCACCGTCTTTCTTTGTAATAAATCTCCTAGCTACAACAACGCTATTCAATCCTACAATTTTATTGACTATCTTAATATTTGTTACATTACCATCATAACGCCCATTTTTTTGATTTCTTAAATACCCTTTTAATAGAACATCTCTAGTATACACACCTCCATATTTTGGATGTACATAGGTGAAATCATCCGTAAATATTTTGAAAATATTCTCAACATCTACAGGTTTTGAATTAGCTTGAGATACTTTAACATTTAAGTCGTAATAGATTTTAACAACAGCATTTAACGAATCTTTATGTGCCTTGCTTTGTGCGTTAACACTTGTTACAAAAAACGCGATTGCTAGTGCTATTAAGAATTTGGTTTTCATTCTATTTTATTTTTAACGAATGTACTATAAACAGTATTTTACATGCGTTATAGCTTTGTTAATTCTTTAAATTTTGACCGTGCCATTTTGCCCAGCTTTTCATGCTTCCAAACAATACATTTCTTCCGTTAGAACCGTTAGTTAAAATAATAAATCCAGACTTTGATCTAAAATCTAACATAAATCCAGAATGCCATCCTTCATTAGATCCACCATGACCTGTTAAAGTAAAGTCCCCAAAACGATTCATTATCATATATCCAAAACCATAGTTACCTCTAGAAATTTTTGTTGCTTTTGTCATGATTTCGATACTTCTATTACTCAATACTTTGTTCTTATTAATAGATGCTTGAGCAAATAAAATCATATCTTCTAAAGAGGTATGTAATCCTGCTGCTGCTTTAGCGGCAAATAAACGTAAAGGAATTATCTTTCCTTTTTCATCATATCCTTTTGCTGATTTTTTTATAATTTTATTATTAATAGTAAAGCTTGTATTTTTCATTTTCAAAGGCTTAAAAATGTTTCGTTTCATAAACTTTTCGAAAGACATTCCACTTACATCTTCTATTAATAATTGCAACATTGAATAGCCTCCTCCAGAATATTTCCATTTTGTGTTTGGGGCCGCAAATAGAGTTACTTTCTCATTTACATTTTTTATTCCGTTTAATGAGTTGATCAAAGTTGGCACTTCTTTCTTGCTGTTATAACCATTATAACCGTGTACTGTTAATCCGGCTGAATGATTTAATACATTTCTTATCGTTATTTTAGAAGTATCAAATGATGAAGTTGGTAGTTTCCAACTTTTTAAATAGGTAGAAATTGGTGCATCTAACCTCACTTTTCCAGTTTCTACTAATTTCATAACTCCCCAAGCAGTAAACATTTTAGAGATTGATCCTATATTAAAACCATCTTTAGTAGTAACTTTTTTTTGGAGAGCCACATTAGCGAATCCAAACCCTTTTTTTACAATAACTTTTCCGTTTTCTATAATAGCTATTGCCAAACCTGGTACTTTATTCTTTTCTAATGCGATTGGAATCTCTTTATGCAATGAAGAAATAAATTCTTTTTGTGTTTGTGCTTCAGATATTAGTATTGATAATAGCAAAGCCCCGATTGTAAGTAGTTGTTTCATAATAGTAATTAAACGTTTCATTTGTAATGTTTATATAATTCTTGTGCAAACCTATAGCCGAAGTCTAGATGGATAAAGAATACTTGATATGTTCTTACATATAAATGATAACAGGTTTGTTTTATCATGTGAGTGAGTTTCATCACTAATACTGGTCGTTTTAAATAATAAAACGATGCTGTTATAAAATAAATGTGTGAACTAGATAGAAACCTAATAGTTTCGTACTTTTAAACCAATAAATAATTATAATGACAACTACAAAGGTCTTTAGAACAAGTGGATTCTTATCAGTAGGAATAATAATATTGAGGGTCATCTTTAAAGATGCAAAAAGCGAGCTTCCTGCTTTCTTATCACTTTGTTTGGGTGGTGTAATATTGTTTTCTATTCTCTATTTCCTTTTTGAACAAGAAAAAAACACCAAATCTAAAATACCTGTTTTATATAAATACATATTTTACGGAATAAGTTTTCCTGTATTAATAACTATAATTAATCTTACTAAAGATACTGGAAAAGGTTTTCTTTTTGAAAGTTCAAGAGTATTATTAGCTATAGAAGTTTTTTACCTGCTTTTCTCTTCGCTTTATAATCATTTTAAAAAAATAAAGGATTTAAAGAGTGAAAAAACAACAGCAGAATTAATTTTACTAAAAGAACAGATTAATCCTCACTTCTTTTTCAACTCGTTAAATAGTTTGTATTCTTTGATAAAAAAGGATCCTGACAAAGCGCAAAAGTATGTGTTAAAGTTATCTGATATGATCCGATTTACAGTATATGAGGGAAAAAAAGATACCGTTTCATTAAAAGATGAAATTACCTATTTGAAAAACTATATAGATTTAAATGTATCGAGATATCATAAAAATATTGACATACAATTTAATGATCATATAGAAAATCCAAACACCCAAATAGCACCTTTACTCTATATTATTCTATTAGAAAATGCTTTTAAACATGGTGTAGAAATACTAACTGATAATGCTTTTGTACACATTGATTTTTCGCAAAGTGAAAACGAAATCTATTTCGAGATTAAAAACAATTTTGATGATCAAGCTGCTGAAAGTGCTCCAGGAATAGGGATCGAAAACTTGAGAAACAGACTAGAATTACTTTATAAAAACAAGTACGTCTTTCAAACTTCAAAAGATAAAAAGGTATATTGTACTTCTCTAAAAATTAATCTAGCATGATAAAATACATCATAGTTGATGACGAGGTTGCTGCGCATAATAACATTGCAGATTATGCTAGTAATCTATCAAATCTAACCCTCTTAAAAAACTGTTACAATGCCTTTGAAGCCATCAGTTTTTTAAATACAAACACCGTCGATTTAATTTTTTTAGACATTAATATGCCAAAACTCTCTGGGTTTGACTTTTTAAAAACATTGGTAAATCCTCCTCATATAATTGTATGTTCTGCGTATTCTGAATTTGCTATTGATGGTTATGCTTTTAATATTACTGATTATTTATTAAAACCATTTAGTTTCGAGCGATTTCTGTCTGCCGTTAACAAAGTAAATACAACAGTACAACAACCAGAAATAGTCATACCTCAAAATAACGATTCCAAAAACGAGCGTATTTTTTTGAAGGACTCAAAAAAACATTACCAAGTAAAGCTAAAGGATATTTTATACCTGGAAGCTTTTGGTAATTATGTAAAAGTATTCTTAGAAGACAAAACAATTGTTACACATCAAACCTTGAGTCATTTTAATACAGTGTTGTCTAAAGATGATTTTGTACAGGTACACAAATCATTTATAGTAGCTATTCAGCACATCAACTTAATAGAAGGGAATATAATACATATTGAGACTCATAAAATTCCGATAAGTAAAACCTACAAATTGAATGTTAATTACTTATTAAAAGGATAAAATAAAAAGCCCATACAAAATATGGGCTTTTTTCAATTCAAATATCTACTCTTAATTTCTATTACTTCTATTTGCTCTTCTATTTTTATCAGAAGGTTTTTGATTGAATTTATATACAAAACTCAATGAAAAACGTTGGGCATTTCTACTTCTTTCTTGGTTGATCTTATAATTTAATCCAGTGATCTCTTGTATATCGGTTCTAGTATTTAATATGTTCGAAGCATTAAAAATGATGCTTCCTTTGTTCTTTAAAATGTTCTTACTAATTCCAAAATTTAAGTTTGTGATTGGCTCTGTTGATATTTGCGCATTGCTCCTTTCTCCTTGGTAATAAAAACTTGTTTGCATTTTTGTCGTCTTAGAAACCTTAATATTTGTGGTAAAATTCACAAACCAAGTGTTGTCAGAAAAAGCAGCACTTTTACCATCAATTGTTCCATTCTGTTTGTATGAGTATAAATTAAAATCACTGTTAAAACGCAACCATTTTAATGGGCTTAATGATGCAGATAACTCAACTCCGTATCGCTTTTCTTCATCTAAATTAATTGGAGATTGAATAAAGACACCGTTTCCATCCTTTTTTGTTTCAAACTGAACTACATCTCTAGAATCTTGATAATATACAGATGGGCTTAATCTTAATTTATTAACATTGTATATAAATGAAGCTTCAAAAGCATCTGTATACGTTGGTTTTAAACTGGGGTTCCCCGTAAAACGAGCCGTAAAATCTTTCAATTCATAAAACGGATTTAAGAACCATAATGAAGGTCTGTTAATTCGTTTACTATAACTCAATTGCCCACTCAAGTTTTCTTTAAATTTATATCCAACAGTTGCAGATGGAAACAAATTTGTATACGTATTATCTGTATTTAAAGAATTCTCAGAAGCATTAATTGTAACATCTGTACTTTCTAAACGCAAGCCAAATTGATAGCTAATCTTATTTTTTTCTCCATTCAATTGAACATATGCAGAAGCAATTTTTTCTTTGTATTTCAAGGTATTATCTATATTATCAATCGTCTCAAAATTTCCGCTTACCAATTCTTCTGCTAAAAAATAATTCGAAATATCTCTACTTTCAAACTTTGCTCCTGTTTCAAAATTTGTTATTTTGTTTATAGGGCTTTTATAATCCATTTGAAAAGCTAAATCGTTGGTTTCTCCGGTTCCTCTTGTTTGAATTGTAGAAATAGAGGTTGCTGCAGGAAAGGTTTCATTTGTTTGTAAATTCCATTTCTTTTCACTGTTCCAAAAATCGTATTGAAAGTCTATTGTAAAACGTCTTCCTTTGGTCTCAAACAATTTTGTGTAATTTGCTTCAATCTGATTGTAATCTCGTTTCTCTTTAGAGTTTCCTGTAGTAAATAATGATTGTGTTTTTAATCCTGAATCTGAAAAATCATAATTCAAATAGGTAACATCAGTATCTTTAGTTTCATTTCTATAATAAGCAACTGTGATCGTATTTTTATCATTAAAAGAGTAATCGGTTCCAAAATAATACAACGTACCATCATCATGCCTGTTTTCATCTTCTTCTTGATTTAAGTTCGTTGTAATTCCATTATTAATACTCACTTGTTGTTTTGTATAAGTCCCTTCATAATTTGTATAACGAACTCCGAAATTTGTAAAAAAATTAAACTTATTCGCTTTATAGTTGATATTACCATACGCTCTATAATCATCAGGAACTCCAGAAACCAGACGCACCTGCCCATTCATACCGGATTTTCTATTTTTCTTTAAAATGATGTTGATAATTCCAGAAGAACCTGAAGCATCGTATTTTGCCGATGGATTTGTAATTACTTCTACACTTTCAATAATATCTGCAGATATTTGTTCTAAAGCCTGAGACTGTGTTAAAGCAGATCTACGACCATTAATCATTATTTGCACGTTAGTATTCCCCCTTAAACTTACAACTCCAGTTGGACTTACATTTACCGAAGGCACATTTCCTAAAACATCTGTAGCAGAACCATTTTGCGAACTTAAATCTTTACCCACGTTAAATACTTTCTTTCCAAGTTTTAGCGTCACTTCAGATTTCTCTCCTTGAAC
>CBDTZS010000032.1:0-26879 GCA_965364955.1 uncultured Tenacibaculum sp.
GAAGTCTTTGGTACATTAACTTTAGCAAAGTTAATCCCATCTACAGATTTATACAATCCAAAACTATCAGCCCCTAAAGCAGCGCCTCCTGTATATCCTGATTCTCCTGCTGCTACATAAATTTCTGAAACTCCTCCGTTATTTCTAACAACAATATCATTGATGTGTTGAATTCCAGGAACAATTAATGCATTTGTTGCATTATCAGCTCCTTTTGTTAAAGTTACGTTTACTGCGCCTGATACTAATGCGCTTATCATTGCTTCTCCATCCGTTTTTGGTGTCATAACTGCTGGAATAGTAATTGAAACATCATCTCCTCCCATTGCAATAGGATTACCGTCTATATTATTAACCATAACAACAGCAATAGCTCCCGCATCTTGTGCTCTCTTAATTTTTTCATCAAAAGGACAATCTCCTCTTCTTATTATAGCAATTTTCCCATTAATTGCTGCGGCATTAATTAAGTCTGTACAAGCATCACTATTTGGTGATGCACCATCATCAGCTAAAACTAAATCTCCCGTTATTGGCGAATTTAAATCCCCTCCAAAAGCAGTTGCCAAAGTTGAAATATATACTCCTGCTATTGATGCAGGTGAATTTACTGTTACTGTTGAGTTTGCATCTAGGTATGTTGCTCCAGAAACTCCTCCAAAAACATTTGACCAAGAACTTCCACCATCTGTAGATTTCCATAAACCATCACCGTTTACATCACCATTTACATAAGACTCTCCTGTACCTACATAAAAAATTTGTGAATTATTCGGATCAGCAACAATACAAGAAACTGCTAAATTTTCTGGAATCCCTATACGTACCCATTTATTAGCTGGATCAGAAATTTTTGTGTTTTTCCATAAACCACCAGCAACTCCTCCTGCAAAAACAGTTTCATTTGTTGCATCGTTTGGATCAAACATTAATGCTCTTGTTCGACCTCCTACATTATCAGGTCCTCTTTCTACCCATGCATTAGTAGCCTCTCCTGGAACTTTTTGACTAGCTCTTTGTTTCTTTAACCTCTCTTGAAGTTTATAAACATTTTCTTTATGAGTCTTTCCTGTATTAGGATTTATTTCACTTAAGTATTTTTGTTCAAAGTAAGCATTGGGAGGTAACCCTTGTGCTTTTCTTTGTTGTTTTGGTAACTCCCCTGTTTTTTGAAAAGGGTGGTTTTTTAAAAATTCTGCATGTTGTTTTCTTAATTGTTCAGTCTCATTTTCATTATTGACCAAAGATTTAAAAACAACACTGCTTACAACTAAGAGAAGTAAGCTTAAAAAAAGTATTTTTTTATTCATAATGTAATTATTTACAAAGGGTATGACAGGTAAACTTTAATTCACCCTACTTTATTCTTAAAGAAATGCCAATATATTTAATAATTATTAAAAACAACATAGATCTCCTGCTATATTATATAATATTTCCTTTAATTTTTTTATATAATCGTATCGCGAAGCCATCAGACAAACCTGATACATAACTGCATATTTGCATAACTCTATCGTATAATTTTTCTTTTTCTTGCTGATATTCTTTAGGTAATAAATTCAATACTAATGTATCGTAATTAGATTGGGTTCCTTTAAATTTATTATTCAAAGCAGTAACAAAAACATCTAATAAATCTGCAATAATCTTATAACCTGCTACTTCCTTTTCAATTACATCTTTACTACGGTATATTTTTTCGACACTTATTTTAATTATGTCGTTTATTTGTGCCTCATACTTACACTTCTCTAATAAAGATTTTTCAAAACTTCCGTTTAAAATAGCTTCTTCATTCGCTAAAAAGATATCAACTGCTTCGTTGATTAACACTCCTATCGCTAAAGCTCGTAAGTAACTTATACGATCTTTTTTATATTGTAGCGAATGGTATTTTTTACTATCGATGGTGTTTTTAACCAACTTTATCATATACTCTAAAGCATAATCTTCGTCGATTAATCCGAGAGTAAGTCCATCTTCGAAATCTATGATAGTGTAACATATATCATCTGCCGCTTCTACTAAATATGCTAATGGATGGCGGTAATATGAGATACCATCACTTTCTTTTTTCTGTAAACCTAAATCATTTACAACATCTAAAAAAGCGATTTTTTCCGATTGAAAAAAGCCATATTTTTTATCAACAATATGCTTTGTTGGTTTCTTCGGAAGCGACTCTTTAGGGTATTTCATAAACGCTCCCAAAGTTGCATATGATAAACGCAAACCTCCATCTGCTCCTTGATTACTCTCCGTTAAAATTTTAAACCCGTTTGCATTTCCTTCAAAATCGATTAGATCTTGATATTCTTTCTCTGTAAGCTCTTCTTTATATTGAGATCCCTTTCCTGATTTAAAATACTCTCCAATTGCTTTCTCTCCTGAATGACCAAAAGGAGGATTCCCGATATCGTGTGTTACCGATGCTGTAGCTACAATAGCTCCGAAATCATTAAATGTATATCCTAATTCTTTAAGTTTCGGATGACGTTCTAATAATACTTTTCCAACTCTTCTTCCTAAGGTTCTACCCACAACCGACACTTCTAAACTGTGCGTTAATCGTGTGTGTACAAAATCGGTTTTTGAAAGTGGAATTACCTGTGTTTTATCTTGAAGACTACGAAAAGCAGATGAAAATATAATTCTATCAAAATCTACCTCAAACCCCAAGCGAGTTTCATCTTGTTTTATTCGTTCACGTTTTTGTGTATCACCAAAACGTTTTAAAGAAAGTAATTGTTCCCAGTTCATCATTTGAATAAAATTTGTCGAATTTACTAAAAAAAGAGAAGCCTTTCGACTTCTCTTTTTATTACTTTTATGAAAATTTACCCCAATTTCTTTTTAAAAACCATTTTGGTTTCCAAGTAATATACTTAGATGGTTCAAATTGAGAACCTGTAAGCTCAATATTTAAAACTCTATCTGGTAATAAAGGTAAATTATGTGCTCCTCTTGGACCATTCAAATCTAAAAAGTGAAATCTAATCGATTTATCTTTGAATTTTGTACTTGGTCCAATATCAAAAGGAATGCATTTTCTTGTTAAAACTCTCTTATCATTCGTTACATAAGTAACCCTTACTATCAATTTATCATTGATAGATTCCACTAATCTACTCCTATTCATGTTTTACTGTGTGTGTATATTGCCCATTAATCTTTTAATTGACAATGTTTAGCAGTAACTTCATCATGCTACTAAATTTATTTTTAGAAACATTTAACTTGGTAGAAAGAATATCATTCTGTACTTTTGTAATACAAAACGGTGATGAATTTATTCTTTCCGTTTTTAACATATTGGGCCTCAGAAACCAAATATTTAAAAAATCAAGAGCGATGCTTCAAGTGTCGCTTTTTTTTATGCTTTGTTTTTTCTCTTTCTTCTATTTATATTTCTGTTTTTAAAAAGAGAAGCCTTTCGACTTCTCTTTCAACTTTTATTTCAATTCATTTAAGAACCACACATTAAACAATCGTCGTCTGGTGCTCCGTTTTTAGAAGCATCTACCATTGCTTTATACTCTTCTGCATTCATTGGTTTTTCTTCTTCAATTACCTCTTCTTTCTTTTCAATATTTAAGGTAAACTGTTTCGCGTTTACAGCAGATTTTGTACGTAAATAATACATTCCTGTTTTTAAACCCGATTTCCATCCGTAGAAATGCATAGAAGTTAACTTTGCATAATCAGGGTCTTTCATAAATAAGTTTAACGATTGAGATTGATCGATAAAGTATCCTCTATGGCGCGCCATATCGATAATATCTTTCATACTTAATTCCCAAACTGTTTTATATAGGTCTTTTAAATCTTGTGGAATGGTATCAATATGTTGGATAGATCCGTTTGCACGCATAATATCTTCTTTCATATTATTATCCCATAAATTCATTTCTACTAAATCTTCTAATAAGTGCTTGTTTACAACAATGAACTCACCAGATAATACTCTACGGGTATAAATATTAGAAGTATATGGCTCAAAAGCTTCGTTGTTTCCTAAGATTTGAGATGTTGAAGCTGTTGGCATTGGTGCAACTAATAAAGAGTTACGAACTCCGTGTTTCATTACCTCTTTACGTAAAGCATTCCAGTCCCAGCGACCACTTAATTCGTCATCTTTAATTCCCCACATATTGTGTTGAAATTCTCCTTCAGACATTGGTGAACCTTTAAATGTTGAATATGGTTCTTTTGCTTTTGCCATTTCCATAGATGAAGTTACAGCCGCAAAATATAATGTTTCAAATATTTCTTGATTTAACTTTTTAGCTTCATCAGATGTAAATGGCATACGTAGCATAATAAAAGCATCTGCCAATCCTTGAATTCCTAATCCTACCGGACGGTGACGAACATTAGAATTCTCAGCTTCGATTACAGGATAGTAATTTCTATCGATAACCGTATCTAAGTTTCTAATTACTTTTTTAGTTACATTAAATAACTCTTTATGATCGAAAAATTTATTTCCATTTTCATCTTCACCAACAAACATTGGGATAGCTATTGAGGCTAAATTACATACTGCTACCTCATCTTTGGCAGTATATTCCATAATCTCAGTACATAAGTTTGAAGAACGAATGGTTCCTAAATTCTTTTGATTCGATTTACGGTTAGCAGCATCTTTGTATAACATGTACGGTGTACCTGTTTCAATTTGAGATTCTAAGATTTTCTCCCATAACTCACGTGCTTTAATTACTTTTCTACCTTTCCCAGCAGCTTCATAACTTGTATATAAACGTTCGAATTCTTTTCCGTAGGTATCAAATAAATTCGGGCATTCATGAGGACACATTAAGGTCCAATCAGCATCTTGCTGCACACGTTCCATAAATAAATCAGAAATCCACATTGCATAAAATAAATCACGCGCTCTCATTTCTTCTTTACCATGATTTTTCTTTAAATCAAGGAAATCAAAAATATCGGCATGCCAAGGCTCTAAATACATTGCGAAAGAACCTTTACGTTTTCCTCCTCCTTGATCTACATAACGTGCAGTATCATTAAATACTTTTAACATTGGTACAATACCATTTGAGGTTCCGTTGGTACCAGCAATGTAACTTCCTGTTGCACGAATATTATGTAAAGACAAACCAATACCTCCTGCAGATTGTGAAATTTTAGCAGTTTGTTTTAAGGTATCGTAAATACCTTCTATACTATCATCTTGCATTTGTAATAAGAAACAAGACGACATTTGTGGTTTAGGTGTACCTGCATTGAATAGTGTTGGCGTTGCATGGGTAAAATATTTTTTACTCATTAACTCGTATGTAGCGATTGCTTCGTCAATGTCTTCTTTATGAATACCAATAGATACACGCATTAACATGTGTTGCGGACGCTCAACAATGTTACCGTTTAACTTTAATAAATAAGAACGTTCTAATGTTTTAAAACCAAAATAATCGTAATTAAAATCACGACTATAAATAATAGTAGAGTCTAATTTATCCGCATTTTTCATAATAATGTCATACACATCATCTGCTAATAAAGGAGATTCTTTTTCTGTACGTGGATTCACATATTTGTACAAATCAACCATCGTTTCAGAAAACGATTTTTTGGTGTTCTTATGTAAATTAGATACGGCGATTCTTGCTGCTAATTTAGCATAATCAGGATGTGCTGTAGTCATTGTTGCTGCAACCTCTGCAGCTAAATTATCTAATTCAGAAGTAGTTACCCCATCATACAACCCTTCAATAACACGCATTGCTACTTTTACTGGATCAACAATTTTGTTTAACCCGTAACACATTTTTTTAATCCTTGCAGTGATCTTATCGAACATCACAGGTTCTTTCCTACCGTCTCTTTTTGCTACATACATATTATTACTATTGGTTTTAATTTGGATAATGGAGTCACTAAAGCATTACACTTATAGTAACGAATACATGTTAAAATAATTTTGTTTCTTTTTTGAAACTATTATGATGCTAAAGCACATTCGTGTTTTTAGCAAAATTTACCGCATCTAGGGGTTGGCGGTAGTATTGTTATTGTTTAAAATTCAGCATCGAAACTAATATCTCCTGTACCTCCAGATGATACTCCAGCTTTTTGATACTCAGATACTCTTTTTTCAAAGAAATTTGTTTTTCCTTCTAATGAGATCATTTCCATAAAATCAAACGGATTCGTAGAATTATACTCTTTATCGCAACCAAACTCTAATAATAATCTATCGGTTACGTATTCTAAATACTGCGTCATTAATTTGGCGTTCATACCAATTAAACTAACAGGTAAAGATTCTGTAATAAACTCACGTTCAATAGTAAGTGCATCTAAAATAATTTCTCTAATACGATCTTTAGGTACTTTATTAATAATATGATGATTGTGTAAATAAACTGCAAAATCACAATGCATTCCTTCATCACGAGAAATTAATTCGTTAGAGAAAGCTAATCCAGGTAATAATCCTCTTTTCTTTAACCAGAAAATAGAACAAAACGAACCTGAGAAGAAAATTCCTTCAACTGCCGCAAAAGCAATTAATCGTTCAGCAAACGAATCTGATTCTATCCATTTTAATGCCCAATCTGCTTTCTTTTTAATGGCAGGAAAAACATCAATAGCTTTAAATAATTTATCTTTTTCTGCGTCATTTTTCACATAAGTATCAATTAATAATGAATATGTTTCAGAATGAACATTTTCCATCATTATTTGAAAACCATAGAAGAACTTTGCTTCAGAGTACTGTACTTCATTTACGAAGTTTTCCGCTAAATTTTCATTTACAATCCCGTCAGAAGCTGCGAAAAAAGCTAAAATATGTTTGATGAAATAACGTTCATCATCTGTTAATTTAGTTTCCCAGTCTATAATATCTACCGATAAATCAATTTCTTCTGCAGTCCAGAAACAAGCTTGTTGTTTTTTATACCATTCCCATAAATCATCATGTTGAATTGGAAAAATTACAAATCTATCTTTATTTTCTTGTAGAATCGGTTCGATGGCAGCCATTATTATTTTGTACTAAATTTTGTTTGTTATTTTGTTTTCTTGGGGGTTAACAAAGATTCAAAAAATAACTAAAAGCTGAAAGCTTTACTTATTCACAAATCCCTTGAAGTTCTTAACAAATTGAAAAAAAAAAGCAAAACAGCATCATTTTAACAAAAGTACAGAACACTCAAAAACAATAGCTTACAAACTAAAAAAGAGCTTACATAGTGATAATCACTGAGTTTCTTATTTTAGTTTTTTCGCATAAAAAAAGTGACGTTTTCACATCACTTTTTTTAATTAAAGAATCGTTTATTTTTCAACCTTTAAAACATCTTTTATAATTTGTTCTAACTGTTTTTTAGGCAATGCACCGTTTGCCATTTGAGGTTGTTCGCCAGCAGTACAAAATAACATTGATGGAATACTACGAATTCCAAAAGCTGCTGATAACTCTTGTTCTGCTTCAGTGTCTACTTTATAAATATCAATCTTTCCTTTATACTCTTCACTCAATTCCTCTAAAATCGGAGCTATTGTTTTACATGGCCCACACCAGTCGGCGTAAAAATCAATTACTACTGGTTTATCACCTTCAAATTTCCACTCTTTATTTTCTTCGAAATTAAATACTTTTTTCAAAAAAGTTTCTTTTGTTAAATTTTCTGTCATGCTGTTTTTATTATTTTACTACTTCTTTTACTTGAAAATTTCAAGCATAAAGGTAGTCGTTTTTATTTCTTAAAGATTACAACAAGTATTACTTAGTGTTAAATTCATCTTAAAAAAAGGGTTCTCATTCTTTTTTCTTCTAACTTTGAAAGAATTAACTAACTCCTACATTATGAAAAAAATCCTTTTTTCACTTCTTTTTGCAAGTACTATTTTAGTGTCTTGTAAAAAAGAAACACAAATTAAAAAGAATATCGTTGTGAATTACCCTGAAACCTCCAAAACCCCAATTGTAGATGATTATTTTGGCACAAAAGTAACGGACAATTATCGTTGGTTAGAAGATGATAAAAGCCCAGAAACTGAAAATTGGGTAAAAGCCGAAAATGAAGTTACTTTCGACTATTTAAGTAAAATACCCTATCGTGAACAATTAAAAGATCGCTTGTCTGAATTATGGAACTATGAAAAAATAGGGACTCCATTTAAAGAAGGTGACTATACTTACTTTTATAAAAACAACGGATTACAAAATCAGTATGTTTTATATAGAAAAAATAAAGATGGTAAAGAAGAAGTATTCTTAGATCCAAATACTTTTTCTGAAGATGCAACGACATCTCTTGGTGCAGTTAATTTCACAAAAGATGGGAATACCGTAGCGTACTCTATTTCTGAAGGAGGAAGCGACTGGAGAAAAGTTATCGTAATGAATTCGCTTAATAAAGAAATTATTGGAGATACTTTAGTTGATGTAAAGTTCTCTGGAATTGCTTGGAAAGGTAACGAAGGTTTTTACTATTCTAGCTATGATAAGCCTAAAGGAAGTGAACTCTCTGCGAAAACAGATCAACACAAATTATACTATCATAAATTGGGAACAAAGCAAAGTGATGATGCAATCATTTTCGGTGCAACTCCTGAAGAAAAAAACAGGTATGTTGGTGGTTATTTAACTGAAGATGATAACTATTTAATTATATCTGCTTCTACTTCAACTTCTGGAAACAAGTTGTTTTTAAAAGATTTAACGAACGATAATAGTAAATTAGTAACCGTTTCAGATAATTACGAAAGCGATACGTATGTAATTGACAATCGAGGAGACAAACTATATTTAGTTACCAATTTAAATGCTCCCAATAAAAAAGTAGTTACTGTAGATGCCAAAAATCCAACTCCAGAAAACTGGAAGGATTTCATTTCTGAAACAGAAAATGTGTTATCGCCATCAACAGGCGCAGGATATTTCTTTGCAGAATATATGGTTGATGCAGTTTCTAAAGTTTTACAATATGATTTTGACGGAAAACTAATTCGTGAAGTAAAATTACCAGGTGTAGGATCTTCAGGTGGTTTTAGTGGAAAAACAGTTGCAGAAGAATTGTATTTCTCATTTACAAACTACAATACCCCAAGTTCATCTTACAAATTTAATCCAGAAGAAGGAACTTATACTGTTTATTGGAAACCTGCAATTTCTTTCATTTCTGATAATTATGAAAGTAAACAAATATTCTTTGCTTCGAAAGACGGAACTAAAGTCCCGATGATTATTACCTATAAAAAAGGACTAGAGTTAAACGGTAAAAACCCAACGATTCTATACGGTTATGGTGGGTTCAATGTTAGCTTAACTCCATCTTTTAGTATTGCGAATGCTGTTTGGATGGAACAAGGCGGTGTATATGCTGTACCAAATTTACGTGGTGGAGGTGAATATGGTAAAAAATGGCACGATGCAGGAACTCAATTATTAAAACAAAATGTGTTTGATGATTTTATTGCTGCTGCTGAATACCTAATCAAAGAAAATTATACCTCTTCAAATTATTTAGCAATACGTGGTGGTTCTAACGGTGGATTGTTAGTTGGTGCAACGATGACGCAGCGTCCAGATTTAATGAAAGTAGCTTTACCAGCTGTGGGAGTATTAGATATGTTACGTTACCATACATTTACTGCAGGAGCAGGTTGGGCATACGATTACGGAACTGCGGAACAAAGCAAAGAGATGTTCGACTATTTAAAAGGATACTCTCCAGTACATAATGTGAAAAATGTAGCGTATCCTGCAACTATGGTTACTACTGGTGATCATGATGATCGTGTAGTACCTGCGCATAGTTTTAAGTTTGCAGCTGAATTACAGGAGAAGCAACAAGGAGAAAATCCTGTATTGATTCGTATTGAAACAAATGCAGGTCACGGAGCCGGAACACCTGTTGCTAAAACCATAGAACAATATGCTGATATCTTCGGGTTTACATTATATAACATGGGGTTCGATCAGTTACCAAATCCCCAAAAATCAAAAATTAAGAGCTAGACTGTAACATTTTGTTTCAAAAACACTCTTATTATATTAACACCTTTTAAATTAATCAAATCAGATACAATGAAAACCATTCACAAAATGCTGTTTACCACTGCTGTTGCTTCTTTAGCGATTGTTTCGTGTAAAACAGAACAAAAAACAGAACAAAAACCTGAAGAAAAAGTTCAGGCTATTATTTTACAAAACATGGATATCTCTGTAAAACCAACAGACGATTTCTTTAGATACGTAAACGGAACTTGGATGGACAAGACCGAAATTCCTGCCGATAGAACTTCTTGGGGAGGGTTTGGCGAGCTTCGTAAAAAAACCGATGCTGACGTGTTGGTTATTTTAAACAAAGCTATTGAAGAAGGAAATTTTCCTAAAGTAAAAGATACTAAAGGAAACGAAATAGATTCAGATCAAGAAAAAGCAGTAAACTATTACGAAAGTATTATGGATACTGTTTCTCGTAATAAACAAGGTATTGATCCAATAAAACCTTATTTAACAAAGATTAACGACATAAAAACTAAAGGAGATGTTGAAACTTATTTAACCAATATGGCACCTTATGGTGGTGGTGGTTTTTATGGCTTTGGTGTTTACAACGACTTAAAAAACAGCAGCATGAACGCTGGTTATTTAGGTGGTGGTAGTCTTGGTTTATCAAGAGATTATTATGTAGATGAAAAAGTAAAAGACAAACTTGAAAAGTACCAAGAATTTGTTGCTAAAATGCTAGCTAAATTTGGTGATGATGAAGCAACTGCTAAAAAGAATGCTGCAACTATTGTTGCCTTCGAAGCTAGTTTAGCAAAACCAATGATGACCAAAGAAGAGCGTAGAGATACTCGAAAAATGTACAACCCAATGACAGTTGCTGAACTTCAAAAGTTGGCACCATCTATTAACTGGGAAGCACATTTAACAGGAATTGGTGTTAACGATATTGAAAAAGTAATTGTTACAGATCCTGGTTATTTTAAAGCAATGAGTGATATTTTTAAAACTCGTTCTGTTGATGACATTAAATTAGTATTACGTTGGAATGCGATTAACAACTCACTAGGTTCTTTAAGTACCGATTTAGAAACTGATAATTGGGAGTTTTACAGTAAAACAATGCGTGGTGCAAAGCAACAACGTCCAAGAGACGAGCGTGCTTTAGGAAACTTAAACGGTGCCATTGGTGAAGCTTTAGGTAAATTATATGTTGATGCTAAATTTCCGCCAGAAGCGAAAGCAAAAGCAAAGGAAATGATTGATAATGTAATGCTAGGTTTTGAAGCTAGAATTGCTCAATTACCTTGGATGAGTGAAGAAACTAAAGAAAAAGCTTTAGCCAAATTACACAAATTAACCGTTAAGATCGCATACCCAGATAAGTGGAAAGATTATTCTGCTTTACAGGTAAAAGGATTAAAAAATGGGGGAACTTATTTTGAAAACGCAATTAATGTTACCAAGTGGAACTATAATAAAAACATGGCTAAACTAGGTAAAAAGGTAGACAGAACTGAATGGGGAATGTCTCCTCAAACAGTAAATGCTTACTTTAATCCGGTAAACAACGAAATCGTATTTCCTGCAGCAATTTTACAACCTCCTTTTTATAATTATAAAGCTGATGAAGCAGTAAATTATGGAGGAATTGGAGCTGTTATCGGACATGAAATTTCTCATAGTTTCGATGATTCTGGTGCTCGTTTTGACGGTGACGGAAACTTAAAGAACTGGTGGACAGAAGATGATTCTAAAAAGTTTGCTGTTTCTGGTAAAAAATTAATAAAACAATACAGTGATATTATTGCTATTGACAGCATGCACTTAAATGGTGAATATACCTTAGGTGAAAATATTGGTGATTTAGGTGGTGTACAAGCTGCTTATGAAGGGTTACAGATTTTCTTAAAGAAAAACGGACGTCCTGCTGATATTGATGGATTCTCTGCTGAGCAACGATTCTTCCTTTCTTGGGGAACTATTTGGAGAACAAAAATGCGTGATGAAGCTTTAAAAAACTTAATCATGACAAATACACATTCTCCTGGGCAATACAGAGCGTACATGCCTCTTAAAAACGTTGATTCTTTTTATGATGCGTTTAACGTAAAAGAAGGTGATGAAATGTATTTAAAACCAGAAGATAGAGTTAGAATCTGGTAAACACGAAATGTTATTAGCTATGATTCTCTTTATAGGAGTCATTTAATGAAAATTATAAAACCGATACGAAAGTGTCGGTTTTTTTATGCTTTGTTAATTTTTAAAATATACTTTTGCTTCCATGCTACAAGTCAACACCATTTCTTTTCAATATAATACTGATAAGCCAGTGTTACGTGCTATAAATTTCACTTTACAAAAAGGGGAACATTTATGTGTTATGGGAGAAAGTGGTTGTGGAAAATCCACATTACTAAAAGCTATTTATGGACTGTTAGATTTAAATGAAGGAACTTTATTTTGGAATGATATTCAAATTTTAGGCCCTGCACATCATTTAGTTCCAGGAGTAGATTTTTTTAAATATGTAGCACAAGATTTCGACTTGATGCCTTTTACTTCTGTAAGTGAAAATATTAAAAAATTCTTATCTCGTTTTTATCCAAAGGAAACTGAAGAAAGAACTCAGGAATTACTAGAAGTAATTCAAATGACTGAATTTGCCAATGAGAAAGTTAAAAATTTAAGTGGCGGACAAAAACAGCGAGTTTCAATTGCCCGAGCTTTAGCCAAAGAACCTGAGTTATTGTTATTAGCCGACCCTTTTAGTCAGATAGATAATTTTAAGAAGAACCCCTTACGTAGAAACTTATTTACCTATTTAAAAGATAAAAATATTGCTTGTATAATAGCAACTCATGATGGTAATGATGCACTTTCGTTTGCCGATAAAATGATTGTTATCAAAAATCATGAAATGATTGTAGAAGACACACCTGAAAATTTATATAAAAACCCGAAAGGAAAATATATTGCCTCATTGTTTGATGATATAAATGAAGTAATAATCAACAAAAAAACAATGCTATTGTACCCGTATCAAATACAAATTATTAAAAAATCAAATGAAAAAGCAATTGTTAAAAACACTTATTTTAAGGGCTATTATTGGTTGATTGAAGTTATGTATGATCATCAATCTATTTTTTTAAATCATCCATCAACTATTGAAACAAAAAAAACAGTTTCATTAAAATTTAATAAAACTGTTTAAACCAATAATAACTATCTCTTAATTAATTATTACTCAATAATTTTAAATGTTTTTTGTCTAGTTTGAAAAAATACACTTTTATTTATATAAATAAAAGTGTATTATATAACTTCCTTTTCTACGAAGGGTATAGCAACCTTTCCTGTAATAAAAACAGTTAAGTTTTATTTAACCCTACCTTTCAATTAAAAAACTTCTATTATTCTTTGTTGAATATTATTAAAAGAAAAAGTATCTCCTTCTTTTTTACCTAATAACATATTTCCTATTGGAGAAGAGATAGAGACTGCAAAATAAATTTCATCTGCAATTATAAGTTGCCCTGAACTAATACTTAAAAAAAATGACGCTTTAGTTGTATTAACAATACTTCCTAGGTGTGCAATTTCCGAACTATTATTAAAATTAATTTTAGAGAGAATCTCTTTCATTTTTGAAACCCCACTAAGCTGTTGACCCGCTTTTTCCATTTCTAATTGTAACATTGCACGGCCTGTTTCATGCTTGTCTCCTGCTGAACTTTTAGTTTCAGATTGTAATGCTCTTTGGTTAGATGAAATTATTTCTTCAATCGTTTGTAGACGTTTATTTACGTAATCTTGACATTGTGTATATAACTGTTCTTTAATATTCATTTTCTAAAGTAAATGCAAACGCTCCGTAATTTCCATGATGAGAAATTGAACAAGAACTTGTTAATAATTTTTCTTGATGATAAAAAGATGGAGCACCAATAGACGATTTTCTTTTTTCTATTTTTTCAAATGAAATTCCTGATTTTTCTGTTAGTTTTCTTTTAAGGTCACGATCTAATGTAATAGGAGAAACAATTGCTGAAAAAAAAATTAATTCTTTTGGAGTTTCTTTTGCTATTGAGTGTATATAAAATGTATTAAAAAAAGTAGTTGTGTAAAAAATATTATCATCAAAAATTACAGTTCCTAAAGCATCTTCTGTTAATGTACATTCAAATTTTTGTGGAGCAAAAAATCTTTTTTTATGTTGTTGTGTATATGATTTATAAGCCGATTCTTTCATACTCCAAAATAACCAAACTTTTAAAAACGGGTTTTCAGATTTAAAAATTTCTTCTTGTTCCTTT
The DNA here is from genome assembly GCA_965364955.1 of uncultured Tenacibaculum sp. Taxonomy (GTDB): domain Bacteria; phylum Bacteroidota; class Bacteroidia; order Flavobacteriales; family Flavobacteriaceae; genus Polaribacter. The sequence goes on from CBDTZS010000032.1 coordinate 14,317, forward strand.
TTGGTAAACTGTCTCTCCAAAAAGCCTCTTTTTTTCCAGTTACTCTGAGTTCTTGCAAGATTTAAATCAACAATGTCATTACCAATCATTATTCAGATTTCTTTTCTTTTATAATCCCTACAACTGCTTTTATAGTTAACATTTTTTCCATTGATTCATTATCAATTTCTATATTGAATTCATCTTCCACATCCAACACAATATCTACCAAATTTGCAGAATTTATTTCTAAGTCGTTTATAAAATCGGTGTCTTCAGTTAAATTTTTATAAGCTTCTTCGTTTTGTACATAAGGCTTTACAATTGTTGTTAATTTTGATATAATTTCTTCCTTTGTCATTTTATTTTGAATATTTTTTAAAGATAACACATGCATTTACATCACCAAAACCAAAACTTGCTTTTGCTAAAATATTAATGTTTTTATGAATCATTGTTGTTGGAATTTTATCCGTAGAAATTAATTTCGAAATTTCTGGATGCACATCTACACAATTAATATTAGGAAATACAAATTGTTCTTTAATTTGCAAGACACAAGCAACAGATTCTATTGCTCCAGAAGCGGCCAAACAATGTCCAACCATTGATTTTAAAGAGTTGATATAAGGAAAATCCCCTCCTTTTCTATGCAATGCTTTCGTCCAGTTTTCTATTTCTAAACTATCTTTTGATGTTGCTGTTAAATGCCCGTTTATCACCTCTATTTCTTTTGATGATATTTCTGAATCTAATAAAGCATCGGTAATACATTTTTGAACAGCTTCAGGGTTTGGGGCTGTTAAAGTTCCACCATTTCTTTGCCCGCCAGAATTGATGTTCCCTCCTAAAACTTCAGCATAAATTGTTGCTTTTCTTTCTAAAGCACTTTCTAAAGATTCTAAAACTAAGGCTCCAGAACCACTTCCAGGAACAAATCCTGCCGCAGTTTCACTCATTGGTCTCGAACCTTGTTCTGGGGTACCATTGTGTTTGTAAGCCATTACTCGCATTGCATCAAAACCTGCCCAAGTATACAAACTACTATCACTAGAGCTACCAACTAGCATCCGTTTTGCTTTACCTGATTTTATTCGTTCAAAACCTAACAATAAAGCTTCTGTTCCTGTTGTACAGGCAGAAGAATTTGTAGTAACTTGATTTCCTAAACCCAAAATTCCGCCCAAATATGCAGAAATTCCACTTGCCATCGTTTGTACTACAGAAGTGCTACCTAAACGTCTTACTTTTTGAACGTCAATTTTATAAATTGCTTCTCGTAATTTTTCAATTCCGGAGGTTCCCGTTCCGAAAATTAAACCAGCATCATAATCTAAACTTGAGTTTTCATTTACAGAAAAACCTGCATCTTTCCATGCATCAATTCCTGCCATACAACCATATAAAATAGAGGTACTATTGAATCCTCGAAGCTGTAAAGGGGTTAGGTATTCTATTTTTTTTTCTTCGGAAATTACTGGAATCCCGCCAATACAACATGAAAATCCTTTATCTTTTAAATTTTGATGAAATGTAATTCCTGAAATTCCAGACTTAATCGCATTCGTAAATTCTTGCAAACCAATTCCATTTGGTGCAACAACTCCTAAACCCGTAATTACAACTCTATTTTTCAATTTTTATCAATTAATTTGTTCTCGATACAATTTTTCGTTCCTCAAAATCACCCGAACTGACATTTGTTTATTTTACCATTATCATTCCAGAAATAGTTCCTCTACAAACCAATTCATTTTTCGCATTCATCATTTTTACAGTACATTTTAGTTTGTTAAATCTAAAATATTCTTTCTCTGAAATTACGGTAATTTTTTCGTTTGGTAAAACAGGTAAAAAGAAATCGACTTGATTTGATGTTAATGCAATTTGTGGTTTCTTTTCTGATGAAATTTCGTCTTTTAGTAAATAAACCCCCAAGCAAACAACACCTATTTGTGCCATTGTTTCAGTTAGAATAACGCCTGGTGTAATCGGATTTCCTTTAAAATGACCTTCATAAAAAAACTCTTCCTCTTTGAATGTATAATTTCCAATAATTCCGCTTTCTGAAACTTCTGTGAGTTCGCTAACAAACAAAAAAGGTTTTTTATATGGTAGATTTTTTATGATTTCTGTTTGATTCATTTTTTAATTTTTACCACTCTAATAAAATTCTTTGTGCAGAAAAACCTGGTCCAAAACTTAACATTAAACCTCTTTCTCCTTTTACAGGGTTTTTATCCATAAACCGTTCTAAAACGTATAAAACTGTTGCGCTAGACATATTACCATACAAACGTAAAACTTCTTTCGTATCATCTATATTTTTCCCTAAGGCCCCAAATAAACCCTCTATAGTTTGCACAATTTTCTTTCCTCCAGGATGAAATATTAAATGGTTTACATCTTCTATTGTTAAATTATTTCTTTCTAAAAAAGGATGTACTATTGCAGGAAAATGATCTGAAATTTTTTGCGGAACTTCCTTATCCAAAATCATTTGTAAACCTGTATTTACTAGCTTAAACCCCATCATACTTGTAGCATCATAAAAATGATACATTGCTTCATCGATAATTTCCGGCCCTTTATCTTCTTCATAAGAAGATAAAATAACTGCAGATGCCCCATCTCCAAAAATAGCTGCACTTACAATATTAGTCATAGAATAATCGTCTAATTGAAATGTTGCTGTTGGCGCTTCAACCGCAATTACAGCTGCTCTTTTATTTGGATTCGCTTTCATGAAATTCTTCGCATAAATAATTCCTGAGACTCCTGCTGCACAGCCCATTTCTGTAACGGGCAAACGCACAATATCTTGCTTCATTTGCAAAGAATTAATCAAATATGCATCCATGGAAGGAATCATAATCCCTGTACAACTTACCGTAATTATGTAATCAATTTCATTCGCTTTTAAATTCGCTTTTTCAAGAGATTTCATTAAAGATTGCTCTGCTAATTTCACCACCTCTCTAGCATAAATAGCATTCTTTTCTTCAAAAGAAGTTGCTGTAAAAACCTCTTCAGGGTCCATAATTGAATAGCGTTTATCTACTGCAGCTCCTTCAAAGAGTTTAATTACTTTTCTTTGAAAACGAGTATCTTGATCTTTCATCCATAATTTTACAAAAGGAATAATGTCTTTTGTTTCTCTGTAATATTTTGGAAGTTGTTTTGCGACTGCTATTATTTTTACTGCCATCTATTTCTGAATTATCCATTGAAAACGAAATGCCCATTTCCAAGAAATTTGTGCCTTTATGTTTAATTTTTGAGAGATTTTAATTAAATCTATTCTTTTGAATCCTCTTAAAACAGAAATTAATCCGTCATTAATAATCATTTTATTTTTAATAAAAACAGATAATAACAGAAATAAATAATATGCTAATTTATGCCTGTGCAAATCGTTTACAACAATTCCTATTTTCGCCTGTTTTAATGTATCCTTTAAAAAAGAAATTAATTGTTTCTCTTTAAAATGATGGAAAAATAAGGTCGCCAGAACCACATCAAATTTTCGGTTTTTAAAATCGTCTGAAAAGATATCTTCCGTTTTAAATGTTAGTTCCTGGTAATCTATAGATAGTTCATTTGCATATTCAATCGCAGTTGGATTTGCATCTAAACCAATTAACTTCATTTTATATCCATTTTTTCTTCCGAATTTTGCAACATCACGTAAAATGTCTCCATGACCACAACCAATATCCACAATGCATATTTCTTGTTCTTTAGGATGGTTTTTTAACACCTTTTTTAAGGAATTTACAGTTACTAAATTACCACCTAACCATCGATTTATAAACTCTAACTTATCTAAAGTATCGCGCAACAAATCACCACCAATAGAGAAATCATCCATCATTTCTTCTTTGTCTGTTCTGTTTTTTGTGCTGATGAAAAAATCCATTATATTTTCATTGGTTTACCGTGGGTTAGTTTGATAATTATAGGTAATAAAAAAGGCAATTTCTTTAAAACTTGAAGTAAAACTGCTGCAATTTTATCATTTCTAAATAACATTGCAATGAAATGCCCTATTTTTAAACGAAAACTAAATCTTTTATTCCATTCTCTAATATATTGCTTTTCTAGTTCTTTTCTCGATTCAATGGTACCATCCAAGTAATTTAAAATCAACTTAGATGCTATTTGGGCAGACTGAATTGCCATACTCATTCCGTTTCCACAAAGCGGATGAATCATTCCCGCAGAATCGCCACACATAATTATATGATTTTCAACGGGGTTTTTAGTTTTAAACGAAACCTGACCAATCGTCAAAGGCTTCTTGAAAATAGCTTCAGTATTCTTAAATATATTTTTCAAATATTGGTTTTTAAAAACTACTTGTTCTTGAAAGTCATCAATATTTTTATACTTTTTAAAAGATGAAAAACTCGTGATATAACACAAGTTAATTGCATTATTTTCAACTTTGGAAACACCACAATAACCTCCTTTAAAATTATGAAGTGCCACTAAGTCTTCTTTAAAATTTCCTTTTACATGAATTTTTACCCCTAAATAAGGTGCTTTTTTTATGATAAAATCACGTTTCATTTTTATATCTAATAAAGAACGTTTTCCGAAAGCACCAATGGTTATTTTGGAGGTGAAAGTTTTATTTTCTTTAGTTTCTACCTGAAAAATATTTTTAGAAAAATTGACATTTATGACTGAATCCTGTATAATCACAACGCTGTTTTCTCTTGCTTTCTTTGATAATATTAAATCTAATTGATACCGTGAAATTCCAAACCCGCCTAAAGGTAATTTTGCGGAAATTAACTTATTGGTAGTTGTTGATAATTGAAAATTTTTGATTTTTACAGCACCAAAATCAAACGGGTTTATTTCCAAAAAACCCAAATAAGGTAGTACTTCATTCGAAACATACTCGCCACAAACCTTGTGCTTCGGGTATTCATTTTTTTCAACTAATAAAACTTTCTTATCAAATTTAGACAAGTGAATTGCGTTGCATAAACCTGCCAAACCTCCACCAATAATAATTACGTCAAATTCTCTTTTCATTTTTTTATTGTCATCACATCTAGAGACTTTCTACTTTGCTTTAGTTAAAATTGAGGGGTAATTTCACTAATCTATTAATTCTGCTAATTCTTTTCCTACCAAACTACCAATAGCAACACCCATTCCGCCTAAACGAACTCCGCAAAAGACATTATTTGAAAGCTGTTTTACAATTGCTTTTTTCTGATTTCCAACACCCATAATCCCGCTCCACTTGTGATCAATTTCAAAATTGGTGTTTGGTAAAATTGTAGTTTTTAAAATTTCTTCTAACTTATCTTGGATTCGTTTTGTTTCTCCAAATTCTGAAGTTTCTTCTGTTTTGAAATCCAAATTTCTTCCGCCACCAAACAATATTCTATTATCAATATTTCTAAAGTAATAATACCCTTTATCTAAGTGAAATGTTCCTTTAATATGAAGGTTTTTTATCGGCTTCGTAATTAACACCTGCGCTCTTACTGCTTGTACATTTTCATTTATCAACTGGTTTGCAAATCCATTAGTTGCAATACATAATTTTTTGGTTGAAAACTCTATTTGATTCGTTTTAAGAATAACGCTTCCATTGCTCTCTGTATAATCTTCTACTAAAATATTGTTAATAATTTTTATTCCTGATACTTGAGCTAATTTCAACAAATTTGCAGCCATTTTACCTGTATCAATCTGTCCTTCCAACTGATTGGTAATGTAATTTTGATGTATGTTTTGAAACTTAAAAATATTCATATCAACCTTAAAAACATCTTCTTTAAATAATGGTTTTAAAAGTTTATTAATATGTTCTTTTTGAGATAAACACTCTTCATAGAAAGCTGTATCTTCAAATAATTCATATCCTTTGTTTTGTTGAAAATCAAGGTTTTTATCTCCTATTGTTTTCCTTAATAACTGTAAACCCTTCCACCGTTTTTCGACTAAATTAAAAACCTCCTCTTCAGTATGGCTTTTTAAATCATCTATCAATTCAGATAAACTCCCAAAACAGGCAAATCCCGCATTTTTGGTACTAGCACCTTGCGGTAACATTCCTTTTTCCAAAATTAATATTTTAGCTTTCGGATGCAATCTCTTTAATGATAATGCACAATTTAAACCTACAATCCCACTACCAATAATTGTAAAATCAACATCAGTAAACCATTCCTTTAACTCCCAATAACTGTAATTCAACATCTTAAAAATTTAAATATATTCGTACATTGGCACACTACTTGAATCTCTAAAATTAAACAATAAAAAGTAAAACTATGAAACTATTCGGAATCTTAATTTTTGCCCTTAGTCTTACACAGTGTGCAAGCATGAAATTGGATGCAAATCCTCCCTTCACTATAAAATCAGCATCGTATTCTCATATTACTGGTGGTTTACCTGGTAATAGCACTCTTAACTTAATGATTGAATTTACCGCCAACGACGCTGTTGATTTTAAAAATGTGTATTTTCAAAACAGCATAGTTAACGCCATTATTGAACAAAAACAAAATAAACAATATATCGCAGCTCGTTATAAAACCTCAACAGGTGAAGACAGAAAGGATTTAGTTTTAAATGCAGATCCAAAAGAAGAATACGGAAACACGACAAAAACAGAAGAAAAATTCCCTTTTGAATTAAAAGAAAATGAAGCAGTTATAACTTATAAAGTAGGAGATAAAATTCACTACTATAAAATTGAAAAAATTGAAAAAATAAAAAGAGTTTTTATGCAATAATAAAAGCCATTATTCATGTAAAAGCCATCTCTACCAGAGGTGGCTTTTATTTTGGCACGTAATTTGAAAAGTATATAAGTATAACTATAAAACAAACGCTTATGAAACGTCTAAAATTACTCTTCTTATTTATTACCGCAACTATAACATTAACATCGTGTGTGGTTCAAAATGAAATAATTGATGACAATGGTTTCTCATTAAACGAATATGTGTCGAGCTATGATTTATGGTATATTGATTATCATAAAACTACCGGTTCTGGCGATGTTCCTTTTTTATCGAAAGCTTTTACAGTATCATTTTTAAACGGAACCATGTATGCTAATAATAATATTGTTGATATTGGAAAAACAGGAAATGGTTTAGGTATTGCTGTTGGAGATTATGGTACTAACGGAACTGTTTTAGAAACCAATCACGATCTTGATGGTAGATATAATTTTGAAGTAGTACAATTAGCTAATGATGAAATTAGAATCGATGATTTATCGCAAAATGTAAGTTATTATTTAATCGGATATCAAAGAAACAATTTTGATTATGATAAATTGTTTTACGAAAACATCGAATACTTTTTACAAGAGTATATTGCTTGGGAAAGAACCGATGCAAATGGAGGTACTTCAAATGCATTTGATGACGAACATTACTTACAATTTACACCTGAAAATGATGTGACATTCTATTCATCGCACGACTCTTTTGGCACGAATATTGATTATATTAACTGGAACTATGTGGGTGGTTACGAAGTAGCTAATATTACAGGATATGACGACCTAAAACTTTTAACACTTAATTATGACGGAGGAGATACTGAAAAATTTGAGTTAAGCGTTATAAATGATGAAACGATTACATTATTTCATACAAGTTCTGAAACAACGTACACTTTCTCTGGTAGAGGATTTATACAATATTTAAAAAACGAAAATAAAAGTACTACAAAACCAGCTGTAAGGAATAGCGGTAGAAAACGTACTAAAATACAACGTAAGACTGTTGATAGATAATATTTAAAATAAAGTTTGGTTAGTTGATTTTTAGTTGGGGTAGTAGCCAACTAAAGAGAACCGCTCTAGAAATAGAGCGGTTTTTCTATTTTATAATATTTGCTTTACGTAAAATATTTTACCTTTATAAAAAACAAAAACATGCAACAAACAGCTTTAATTACTGGAGCAACCTCAGGTATTGGCAAAGCAACCGCTCGTCTTTTTGCTAAAAACAACATTAATCTTATTATTTGTGGAAGACGTGCTGAAAAACTACAAGAACTTCAACAAGAACTCTCAATGTTAACAAAAGTACACACATTGCAATTTGATGTTCGTTATAAAGAAGAAGTACAACAGGCCATTGGTAATTTACCTGATGCGTTTAAACACATTGATATTCTTATTAATAATGCCGGAAATGCGCATGGGTTAAGTAGTATTCAAGAAGGAAGTATTGATGATTGGGATGCAATGATTGATGGAAACGTAAAAGGGTTGTTATATGTTTCGAAAGCAATTATTCCTCAAATGGTTGATAGAAATAACGGATTCATTCTAAATATCGGTTCTATTGCAGGAAAAGAAGTGTACCCTAATGGAAATGTGTATTGTGCTTCTAAGTTTGCTGTAAACGCTTTAAATAAAGGAATGCGTATAGATTTGAATAAACATAACATAAGAGTTTCGGCTATTCATCCTGGTCTCGTAGAAACCGAGTTTTCAGACGTTCGTTTTAAAGGAGATACCAATAGAGCAAAAACAGTATACGAGGGTTACAAAGCATTGCAGCCTGAAGATATTGCAGATATTATTTACTTTGTAATTAGTAGACCGTATCATGTAAATATTGAAGATTTAGTAGTATATCCTACCGCACAAGCCGCTGCAACTATTATAAACAAGAATATATAATCTGTGATAAACAAACGTCTATTGATTAAAAACCTTCTTTCTCACAATGATGAGAATAGTTTTTATGATAAAAAGCAAAAGTTATCACTCGAAAATAAAGAAGGGAAAGCTAAGTTTATAAAACATATTTGTGCTTTATCTAATTCAAACCCAAATAACAATTCATATATAATTATTGGCATTGAAGATGAAGAGAACAAGATTTTTGGTGTCGACTTTTACGATGACAGTAAAATTCAGAATTTAATAAATGCCTATTTAAGTAATCCTCCAAAAATTGAATATGAAAATGTTCGTTTTCCTCGTTTACCTCGTCATAAAGTAATAGGTTTAGTAACTATTTATCCTAATAATCAAATTACATCACTTTCAAAAAATATGTGGAAGTATGGTAGAGGAACTGTTTATTTTCGCAGAGGAAGTAATTCAATGCCTTCTGAAGGTAACTTTAAACTGAATGATGTAAATAGTGCTATTGTAGCAACTGTTGAAAAAAATGCTAGTAATAATATACAACTTACCTTAGATGGAGTTTTTGATTTTATCAATAATCATAAACCTAAATACAGCCCACAATACAAAGTGTTTAACGAGCAATTTGTGTTGTGTTGGGCTGGAAAAAAGAAACTAATTGACGGAGAAATTTTTTATACTCGCGTAGATATTGAATTAATAAATGAACAAGTACGTTTGTTTTTTTCTGCTTTAGATGATGTACAAATTAGTTACAACGAACAATCGTTTATAATTACCGAATACATTGTTTTAGGAATCGATGAAAGTGAAAAACATTATCCGTTAGAAAAAACAGTTATTAATTTTAAGGGTAACGGAAGACATGATATTGTTACCGAATTTTTGTTTGAAGCTCCTGTATATAATTCTATGATTTTAAATCATATTTACGATAATAATAATAGTATTGTAACCAAAATTGAGAATAATAAACAGCTTTCGGTAACTGAATTTGAAAGTATTTACAAACTACCGACCTCCTATCTAATATGCTATTTAAACGGATTTTTAGAGGCGCCTCAACAACTTAAAAAAGCGAAAAATTATATTAAAAATTTAGAGGATAAAACTACTTATATAAAATACAAAGAAGCAATGCGAGTACTGCGTAAAGTTAGGTATAACTAAAAGGCTTCGCTATCGGTTTGTGTAAGAATAGTAAGGGGTTAAGACGTACTTATTTTTCGGTTTAACATTTAGTCAAATTGTAAATTTGGCGGACTTAGTAAATAAGAAAAGGCGTTTGGAGCTAATTCAAACGCCCTATATTTTATATACATTGTTGTGTACAGTATTTTTATTCTACAATTTTATAAGGTGTTTTATTAATTGCTCTTTTTATATCTTTTTCTGTACATTTTGTCTTAGCAAACCAAACGGTCAGTTCTTGATTCTTTACATTAGCTTTCGATTTAATATATCCTGCTACTTCTTTTAGAGAGTATTCAACAATTCCAGTGCAACAAGATTGTTTAAATTCTTTTAGTTTGTATGTCTTTTCAATAGTATTACTGACTATACTTTCAGTTTTTGAATCTACTTTTGTTTGACCTTTACTTTCACAAGAGGTTAATGCTAAAAAGCTAAGTAGGACTAAAGTTGTAATTTTAAAATGTTTCATTTTTTTGTTTTTATAGGTTATTGAATATATGGAAGTAATAAGATGATAATAGTAAGAATTGCTATTGACCACAAGAACTTTTTAGATTGAAAAAGAGAAACAGTTTTCTTTTCTGTTTCGTTTAGTTTAGATGGCTGTTCATATTGATTTACATCACAACATTCTTGCTCATTTTTAGGGTAATAAGCACGATACAAGTTGTAACTAATAGCAAGTAAGCTAAAAAGAACTAGGTAGTTTTTTATACTTGAAAGCCATATTAAATTTGAAGCACTTACTCCTAGCATACCAACTAATGCCATCAAAGGTCCTACACAGCAAGTACAAGCAGCAAGAGCAACAAATACAGCACTAATTGATGATAATAATGATTTCATAAATAAAATTTTAAAAAATAAGGTTAAATACAAATCCAGAAATTATCATCCCGATTCCTATTGTTGTGAAAAAGGCGATTATTAGTTGTTTCTTCATTACTTTTTTCAATAAAAGAGCCTCTGGAAAAGAAAGTCCGATGGATGCCATCATAAATGCAATTGCAGTGCCAAGAGGAACGCCTTTATTAACTAAAGATTCAACTATGGGTAATACGCCTACAGCATCAATATATAATGGAATGGCTAGTATTACTGCGATTGGAACTGCAAACGGATTGGATTTTGAAATATAAGTTTCAAAAAAAGATTCAGGAACATAACCGTGAATAAATGAACCAATTGCCAAACCAACAAAAATATATGGAATCAGCTTTTTTAGCGTTTTGAATGCTTCACTATTTATTTCAGGCAAACGTTCGCTAAAGCGTCTTTTATCTTTGGTAGTTTCGGCTTTACTTTCTCCTAATTCTTTTATCCAATCTGCTACGTATTGTGCCATTCCAAGTTTTTCGAGAAGAATACCGCCTAATACACCTAAAACTATTCCTGAGAGCACATATATAACTGTAATTTTCCAACCATATGATACCCAAAAAATAGCTATGGCAATTTCGTTTACTAATGGTGAAGTGATTAAAAAGGATAAAGCAATACCCAATGGAATTCTAGCTTGCATCATGCCTACAAAAAGAGGAATAGAAGAACAAGAACAGAATGGTGTTATAGCCCCTAATAGTGAAGCGAAAACATTTCCTAAACCAGATTTTTTGTTTTTTTCTAAATACACTCGGATTTTATCCATTGGTAAATAACTAGTAACAATACCCATTAGGTAAGTGACTACAATAACCAAAATGACAATTTCGGTAAAGCCAATTAGAAAATAATGAAGTGCGTTGCTAAACAATGATGTTTCGGCTAATCCGAATAAATCATAAACTAAGTAGTCTGCTATGCTCGATAAAAGGTGTGTTAATTTTTCCATCTATTTTGGTTTTATAAAATGGATAATAATTTATCTTCTGTCCAATACTTTTTATAGTCGTATGCTTTTCCATTGACGACAATAGATGGAAAAGTCATAGTACCAAAAACCATTGTATCTTTTAGTTCTGACAATTCTTCAATGCTAACTTCTATGTTGTTGTCTTTAGCAATTTTTTCGATATGTGTTTTAATTGGTGAACCAGTTGCACAGCAAGATGAATGCAAGATTTTAATTGCAGTTTTCATAATATTTTGTTTTTAATTAAACTATATACTATGTAGTCTGAAACAAGACACAAAAAGACACAGGTTTTTAGATGTATTTTTTAAAAAGCATCTAAATGATTCTCAAGACGTTGTTTTATAACATTTTGTCTTTGAGCCCTTTTGAGATATTTTGAAGAGGCTCACAGGAAGGTTTTATGGAGCAACCAATAAAATTGCCTTGCTTATCATATTCGAGATGGCAACATTCAGTAAATAATGCTCTTAATTTTTTTCGTGCACGTTGAATGCGCATTTTGGTTGCTGATAATTCTAAATTCAATTGTAATGCAATCTCCTTTTGAGGGATTTTATCAATATCGCTTAACATAAGAGCATTGGAAAAGTCTTTAGGTAGAAGTTGAATCATAGGAATCACATAATCTGAAACTAGAATTTTTGAAAGTTCAGAATTTGGTTCTTCTTCAATATTCCAATCTTCATCTAGATTGAATTCCAATTCATTCTTTTTGTAATAATCATAAATTGTATTTCTACTCACTTGAAAAAGCCAAGCCTTGATATTTTTTATTTCTTGTGATTTTTTGTGTGATTCAATGAGTTTGAGCATTACTTCTTGCACAATATCTTCAGCAACATTTTTGTCTTTTACTTTTCCTAAAATATATGATTTTAAGTA
>CBDTZS010000033.1:0-26778 GCA_965364955.1 uncultured Tenacibaculum sp.
TACCTCGGGCAAAAACCACCAGGTTTAATCCCTGAAATTTTTGCGCCTAGTTTACTTTCAAAAAAACATCGAGATGGAAATGTTTTTTTAAGTCCAAACTTGAATGAGTTATATTTTACTAGAAAAGACGTTACTACTAAAAAATGGTCTTTAGTTGTTTTTAAATATAAAAAAAAGCAATGGATCGAATCTATAGTTGGGCCAAGAGTAGGTCGCCCTATTTTTGCTCCAGATGGTAAGATAATGCATTTGGGAAATAAATATATGGAGCGCACGAGTACTGGCTGGTCTAAGGTGAAAAGTTTAGGGCCAATGTTTGATCGAGAAGATTGGGGAATTATGCGTCTGTCTTCCTCTAGGAAAGGAACCTATGTTTTTGACGATTATAAAAATAATGATGTTATTCGTATTTCAACAATTAAAAAAGGCAAACGCGAAGCGCCGAAACTACTTAATAAGAATATCAACTCAGGTAAATGGACGGCACATCCATTTATTGCTCCAGATGAATCCTATTTAATTTTTGATAGTGAAAGAGAGGATGGCTTTGGTGATACAGATTTGTATATCAGTTTTAAACAAAAAGATGGTTCATGGGGGACAGCCATTAATATGGGAAATAAAATTAATACAAGTGGTGCAGAAAGAGGAGGATCCGTTTCACCTGATGGTAACTATTTTTTCTTTAATAGTTCGGTTACCTACTGGGTGGATGCAAAAATAATTGAAGAACTTAGACCTAAAAAATAATAGCTAGTAAAATATATAGACAATGAAAAAAAATCACTTTTTATGCCTAACAATTGTATTGTTGGTCTTATTTAATGCTTGTAAAAATAAGAAGTCAAAAGAAGGTAATTCACCAATTTTAGAAAGTCCGTATTTTGGACAAAAACTACCTGGGATAATTCCTGAAGTTTTCGCTCCTGGAATTATTTCAATAAATGGAAGATATGAGCATGGAATCTCGTTTTCTCCAAATTTAGATGAAGTATATTTTTCAGCTAATAAGAAAGATGAAGACCCCAGTATTTATTTTTCTAAACTGAAAGGCAAAAAATGGACAAATCCTAAAAAGGCAAATTTCACAAAAGGGAAAAAAGTTGGAGAGATGCATCCGTTTGTGAACCCAACTGGTGATAAGATATTTTTTATAGCTCATGATGCATTTACATTGCCTCACCATAAAGAATCGGTTAAAACTTGGTATGTAAGCCGTCTTAAGAATTCATGGAGTACCGCAAAAAAACTTGATTCTCCAGTAAATAAAGATTTTACTTTTTATTCAAACCAAGCTAAGAACGGGGATTTATATTATACAAATGTGTCAAAATGGAAAATGTATTATGCAACTAATAAGAATGGAAAGTTTCCCGAAGTACATGAAGTAGGAATTGAATCTGGCTTACATGGTTTTATTTCACCATCACAAGACTATTTAGTCTTAAATGCTAGAAACAAAGAAGATGCTCAAAGAAAAAGCGATATTTATGTCTACTTTAAAAAGAATGACGGAACATGGTCAAAGGCAATTAACCTTGGAAATGAAGTAAATTCTAATTTTGCTGAAACATGCCCGAGTATCACACCTGATGGGAAATATTTATTTTTTGGTAGATATAACGAAGAAGGTGGGATCTCAAACTTTTATTGGGTAAGCACTGAAGTTATCAGCAAGTTAAAAACAGCATATTTAAAAAATATTAAATAATGAAGAAATTAGTTTTTATTTTAATAGTTGTGTTATTAAGTGCATGTTCTACTAAAAAAGAGAAAACAAAAGATAGTGATACATCAATTACAAAAGACACCTATCTCGGACAAATACCACCAGGTTTAATTCCACAATTGTTCGCACCAGAAATTATAAAGACAGAATTTAGGCAGGCAGCTGGGGTCTTTACTCCAGACTTAAAAGAGTTTTATTTTCGTAGAAGAGGAGGGGAATATAAAAGCAATGCGCTGGTTGTTGTTAAATATGAAGACAACAAATGGAATGAATCACTTGTAGCGGAACGAGCAGGAGAACCCTTTATAACAGCAGATGGAAAAATCATGCATTTAGGAAAGAGATATAGAGAACGAATTCCTTCTGGCTGGTCTGAAGCAAAAAACCTTGGAGCACCATTTGATAACTATCGTATTATGCGACTAACTTCATCAATAAATGGAACGTACTATTTTGATGAAGCTAGTGAAAAAGGACCACTTAGATATTCTAGAATTATTAATGGCAAGCATGAAAATCCTAAAACCTTAAACGTGAATGTTGGAGATTGGAATGCACATCCTTTTATTGCTCCAGATGAATCTTATATCATCTGGGACGATCAAAGAGATGGAAACGCTGACTTATACATTTCTTTTCGTGAAAAAGATGGTTCATGGGGACCTTCAATTAATTTAGGAGACAACATAAACTCAGCATATGAAGATGCATATGGTAGTATAACTCCTGATGGTAAATATTTCTTCTTTCATAGGGGTTACGGAAATAATAAAGCTGATATATTTTGGGTAGATGCCAAGGTTATTATGAATCTAAAATATAAACAGTAATAAAAAAATAACAAAATGAACAAAACATATACTATACTACTGCTTGTAGGAATCCTTTCTTTACAATCTTGTGACACAAAAAAACAACAAACAAAAAGTGATGACATACATACTATTGAAAATCCTTATCTCGGACAAAAACCACCTGGTTTAACACCCGAATTATTTGCTCCGAATATTATTAAAACAGCGCATAGGGAAGCTGAAGCTGCATTTTCACCAGATTTAAAAGAGTTCTATTTCCGCAGAAGGGGAGGGAAATATAAAAATAACACCTTAGTTGTTATTCAAAATAAAGACAATCAATGGGTTGAGTCTCTTGTGCCACCAAGAGCGGGGGAACCATTTATTTCTCCTGACGGTAAAATTTTATACTTAGGAAAAAAATATAGGGAGCGAACCAACGCTGGATGGTCGGCCGTAAAAAGCCTTGGCCCCATGTTTGACAATAAAGATTTGGGTATTATGCGCTTGACAACATCCACCAAAGGCACCTATGTTTTTGACGATTATAAAAGTGATGTAATCCGTATATCAACGGTTAAGGACGGCAAGCATGAAGAACCAAGACCGCTCGGTAAGGAGATTAACTCCGGAAAATGGACAGCGCATCCCTTCATAGCGCCAGATGAGTCCTATATCATTTGGGATAGTGAAAAGGACAGTGGACATGGTGATAATGATTTGTATATAAGTTTTCGACAGAAAGATGGTTCATGGGGCGCTGCAATTAATTTAGGAGATAAAATAAATACAGAATTCGCAGAAGCATATGGAAGTGTGTCACCTGATGGAAAGTATTTTTTCTTTCATAGAGGTTATGGTAATGACACAGGAGATATATTCTGGGTAAATGCACAGTTTATAGAGAAACTCAGACCCAAACAATAATCCATAAAATAAATTGAAGATGCTGGTATTCAAAAACTAGTTACTAAGATTTAAATATTAAAAATAGCCTGTTATATATTGTATGGCATAGAACAAATCCCGTAATTTTATTGCGGGATTACGTTGTTTTGGGCATCACTTTAATAGTGTTTTAGAGGTAATAGCGAATCTCGTTCCTCAATTTGGTAAAAACAGGACAAAACGTTTAGAATTAAGTTATTGAATAGTGTAAGAAATGAGCCAGTTGACGCTTTGGCATTCTAAAGGTTCTTGAAAAAATTTATGTCCATAAGTTATTTTTACAATGTTAATGAATCACTTTTTACACAGCTATATAGAAAGCAAAGTATAATATATACGGAATGGTTTATGGTAATTTATTTTATGAATTTTGTTAAATTAAGTTTATAAACACTACCAATTGGGATTTCTTTTTCATTGATTATTACTCTATTTCCTTCAATTGTATTCACTTTTTTAATCGCAATAATATAAGAGCGATGAATCCTTAAAAAAAGGTGACTAGGTAATTTGTTTTCAAAATTTGTTAACCTGTCTAATGACATGATAGTTTCATTCTTTAAATGAATTTTCACATAACTACCAATGCTTTCAAGATATAAAATAGCATCAAACTGTACTTGATGCATCTTTTTATCTCCTTTAATAAAAATACTTTCTTGGTTCTCATTATTAGGTGTAGAAACCGGTGTAACTGGACTAATAATTGTGTTTTTAGATGTGTCAAGAAGTTTTTTATGTGAAACGGCTTTATTTATAGCTTTTAAAAAACGCTCGAAACTGAAGGGTTTTAGTAAATAATCGAGTATGCTTAATTCGTAACCTTCCATTGCATATTCTTGATATGCAGATGTAATAATTATCAACGGAGGATTGTTTAACGTTCTTAAAAAATCTAAGCCTTTTAACTTAGGCATATTAATATCTAAAAAAATTAAATCCACCTTATTTTCATTTAAATAATTGATGGCTTCAAAAGCCGAGTGACATTCTTTAACGATGTCAATAAATGAAAGATTATCACAGTAATTTCTAATTATCCTGTGTGCTAACGGTTCGTCGTCTACTATTAAACATTTCATTACAATTCCAATTTTAAATCAACACTAAATAAATTTTCACCTTTAATCACTTTTAACTCATATGTATTCGGGTAGATTAACGATAATCTTCTTTTTACATTTTCTAGACCTATTCCTGCTTGATGTTCATTATCATCTTCTTCTATAAAGTTATTTTCAATATGAAAATGTAGTGTGTTTTTCTTTATTTTTAGGTTTAAATTGATAAAAGCGTCTTTTTCTATCAAATCGAAACCATGTTTAAAGGCATTCTCTAAAAATACAATTAATATCATCGGTGCAATTTGCATGTCTGAATCAACTACTTCATTTTTAAAAGTAATCAATCCTCTTTTATGATGTCTAACTTTTTGAAGTGTTATAAAGTTTTTCAAATAGGTGATTTCATCTAATACTGAGACTTTCGCTTCTTTACAATCGTAAATTGTATAGCGCATCATTTCTGAAAGCTTTAAAATTACAGAAGGTGTTTCATCAGATTTCTCTAGTGATAATGCATATAAGTTATTCAACGTATTAAAGAAAAAGTGCGGGTTGATTTGATTTTTTAAAGAAGATAATTCTAACTGTAATTGATCATTCTCTATCTGTTTAATTTTAGAAAGTTGTAGATACCATTTATAGGAAAGGTGAAGCAATGTTGTTGAAATTAAAATAAAAACCATACCAGCAATACCACTTTGTATACTAGAATCTTGTTTGGGTTTACCAAACCAATGTTCATCTATCCATGGTTCACCTACACCTAACACATAACCCCAACCAATTATAAGAACTAAAATTATAACTAAGTAAATAAAGTATTTTTTTTGTTCAATAAAGTTAGGAATCAGCCAATAAATATTTAGATAAATGGGTGGGATTAATAGTAAGAACACACTCGTTATTCCTGATAATAAATATTCTATAAAAATACCAAAGGAAAAATCACTTTCTAAAGAAAGAACTATGATTATAGATAATAAAACTGTAATACTAAGCAATATAGAAACGTGAGTTAAAATACGTTTTCTATTCGTGTATATAAAAGTTTTTAACATGAAACAAAAATAATATAATTATAGATAAGTAACTATTCTTATCAATGAAAAGCAACTAATTGTTAACGAAAGCGTATTTATCATCAATGAACTAAGTTTATTCGTTTTGTAAACCTTTATAGCGTTATAAATATCTCATTGGTTAAAAAGAATTGTTAAACTTTTAAAGATTTGTTTGATTTGTCTCAAAATTAATATACAAACAAATATGAACTTAACAATAAGTAACTTAAATAAAACATATTCTAATGGCGTTAAGGCTTTAGACAATCTTTCTCTAGATATTTCTAGCGGTATGTTTGGGTTGTTAGGTCCAAACGGAGCAGGTAAATCGTCTTTAATGAGAACGCTATCAACCTTACAAGAAGCAGATAGTGGAACCGCTTTTTTAGGAGATATCGACATTCTTAACAATCCAATAGAATTGCGAAAAGTACTCGGATATTTGCCTCAAGAGTTTGGTGTATATCCAAAAATAACAGCCAAACAATTACTTAATCACTTAGCTATATTAAAAGGAATTAGCGTGAAAAGTGAACGAAAAGAATTGGTAAATTACTTATTGCAAAAAGTAAACCTATATGATAAACGCAATAAAGATGTTAAAGGATTTTCTGGAGGAATGAAACAGCGAATTGGTATTGCACAAGCACTTATTGGTACTCCTAAATTAATTATTGTTGATGAGCCTACTGCTGGTTTAGACCCTGGAGAAAGAAATAGATTTCATAATCTTTTAGCAAATGTATCTGAAGATGTAATCATTATTTTATCTACTCATATAGTTGAAGATGTTAGAGAGTTGTGCCAAAATATGGCTATTATGAATCATGGGAAATTAATATGCACAGGGAAACCTCAAAATGTTATTGATGAATTGAATGACAAAGTATGGCAAAAATTAATTGATAGAAAAGAGTTGGAAAGCTACAATAATATGTACACTGTTATTTCTAATAAAATGATAGGAGGAAAGCCTTTAATTCATGTGCTAAGCGATGAAAAACCCTCAGAAGGATTCACACAAGTAAATCCAACACTTGAAGACGTTTTCTTTGCGAAAATAAATAATAATCAACAGTAATTTAAAACCATACTATGATGTTTAAAGCATTCTTTTTCAAAGAAATATCAATGGGTTTAAAAAGACCTATGATGTATATATTTTTATTCATTTTCACTGCAATATCAGCTTTAGGTGCTGTCAATCTCAACATTACTTTCGGAGGAGCCACAGGAAATGTTTTAAAAAACGCACCACATGTAATTACGATGTATGTTGGGAATCTATCTCTTATTGCTTTGTTAATTTCTACAGCTTACTTTAACAATGCCGCTTTAAAAGATTCTCAAAATAATTTTGACGGAATTTTATTTAGTTCACCAATAAATAAAGCAGGTTATTATTTTGGTAGATTTTTTGGAGGTTTATTTTTAGCAACCATACCTTTACTAGGAATCTTTTTAGGCTTCTCTTTAGCAACAGATATCAGTTTAGAGGCAGGAACAGAAAGCATAGCAAGAATTGCTCAACTGCAACCAAAAACCTTTTTAAACAACTATTTATTATTTATTCTTCCCAACATGTTCATTTCTGGGGCAATCATTTTTGCAATTGCAAATAAATGGAAAAGCACCGTTATTTCATTTATAGCAACCTTAGTTATTATTGTGGCATACTCACTTTCGGGAACATTCTTAAATGATGTAAGCACAGAAGGCATCGCTGAATTAACAGATATGATGGGTATAAGAGCGTATACAGTAGATACAAAATATTTCACATCAATAGAAAAGAATACACAAGTGGTGTCATTTTCGGGTTGGCTATTGG
Organism: uncultured Tenacibaculum sp.; assembly: GCA_965364955.1. Taxonomy (GTDB): domain Bacteria; phylum Bacteroidota; class Bacteroidia; order Flavobacteriales; family Flavobacteriaceae; genus Polaribacter. The sequence continues at coordinate 7,428 of CBDTZS010000033.1, forward strand.
TGAATAGATTACTATGGGTAAGTGTAGGAATACTTGTTTTATTAGCCTCATATTTTTCTTTTTCGTTTGTTCAAAAACAGCAAAAAAATAAAGCAACAAAAAAGAACAGCACAAAACATAAATCGGTACAAATATTTCAATTGCCTAAAATTGATATTCATTTTGGTTTTTATTCATTGTGGTCTCAATTTGTCAGCTTCTTTAAAATGAACCTGTATACCATTTTAAAAAGTAACACTTTTAAAATTATGCTTTTTTCTGGAGTATTGATATTACTCAATAAGCTCATTAATGGATTCGAATATCACGGATTACAATCGTATCATATAACCTATAAAATGCTAGATTTTACGCGGCCTATTAGTATGATGATTGGCGTAACGATGTTGGTGTTTTTTAGTGGGGAATTGGTGTGGAGAGAAAGATCAAATGCAATTAGTGGTGTTATAGATAGTACGCCACATGGCTCATTAACCATACTTTTGGCTAAAATCAGTGCACTAATTATTATCTGTTCATTGTTTGATGTTTTATTAATTGTAATCTCAATTTTATATCAATTGCTTAATGGTTTTACAAATCCGGAAGTTGATTTATATATACTTGATTTCTTATATGCAGGATTACCATTATATGTTGTTTGGTCTTGCACGCTAGTAAGCTTTCAAATAATTATAAATAATAAATATGTCGCTTATTTTGTATCGATAATACTAATTTTTTTAATAGAGTTTTTAGTTGTTGATGGACTTGGAATTAAATCTTTTATGTTGAATCTTGGATTTTCACCAAGCTATACATATTCAGATATGAATGGTTTTAGTAGTGTTTTAATAGCCACTAAATGGTTTAATTTATATTGGACGCTATTTGGTGTGTTATTAGTAACAATCACAAGTTTGTTTTGGGTAAGAGGTGCTACTAAAGGAATCAAGAATAGATTGAAATCTGCAAAAAACCATATAACAAAAAAATATGTATTCACTTTATCTATTTGTATATTCTTATTTGGAATCACAACAAGTTTTGTGTACTACAATACAGAAGTATTAAATGCGTATAATACTGATGATGAAATCAAAGAAATGCAGGAGACGTACGAGAAAAAATATAAAAAATACCAAGGCATTTTACAACCAAAAATAACAGCTATAAAATACCATGTAGATATTTACCCAAACAAAAGAAATGTAAGCTCTAAATCGATTATTACCATTGAAAATAAAGGAAAAATAGCAATAGACTCGTTACATTATTCACTATTCTATTTTATTGAAGATGGCAATAATGGACTTGAATTAAAGAAGTCGAAATGGGTAAAAAAGGTAACCATTCCAAACGCCAAATTAGTTTTAAATGATGAAAAACTAGGATATCAAATTTTTAAACTAGAAACACCTTTGGCTCCACATTCAAAAATGAAAATTATTGTTAACACCGAATATTTAAGTCAAGGTTTTGAGAACTCAACTTCTAATATTAGGGTTGTTAAAAACGGAACATTCTTCGAATCTTCATACTTATTACCCTCATTTGGTTATGAAGTATACAACGAATTAATGGATAAAATTGATAGAAAGAAAGCGGGATTACTTCAACAAAAAGAAATGAATTCATTAGAAGATAAAAATCCAGAAAACCTTCAAGGCAATTATATTACGGGGAAAACTTCTGATTGGGTAACCATAGAAACAGTTATATCAACATCAAGTGATCAAATTGCAATTTCTCCAGGAACATTAGTGAAAAAATGGTCAGAAAACGGAAGAACCTATTTCAATTATAAAAATGATCATCAGTCTATTAATTTCACCAACTTTATGTCTGCAAAATATGAAGTTGCTAAAAAGAAATGGAATGATGTAGATATTGAAATATATTACCATAAAACACATGCTTACAATATTGATATAATGCTAGATGCTGTAGAAAAATCTTTGTCTTATTATACCACCAATTTTGGACCCTATTATCACAAACAAGCTAGAATTGTTGAAATCCCAAGGTATTATACTTTTGCCCAAGCTTTTCCTGGAACAATGCCTTACACAGAAGGTGGTGGTTTTATCACGAAACTCAAAGATAAAAAGGATCATAATGTCATCTATGCAATTATTGCACATGAAATGGCACATCAATATTGGGGACATCAAGTTGTAGGAGCTAATGTTGAAGGAGCAACCATGTTATCTGAAAGTTTTGCAGAATATTCATCACTTATGGTCATGAAAAAAGAATTGAACGATGATAAAGAAATGAAACGATTCTTAGCCTATGATTTTGAAAGCTATTTAAGAGGTAGAGGAAATGAAACTAAAAGTGAATCTCCACTTTATAAAGTGAATGATCAAGCATATATTCATTACGGAAAAGGAAGTTTGGTGTTATATGCATTGCAAGATTATATTGGTAAAGAGAACGTAAATGCTGCTTTAAAAGAGTTTTTAAACGACTATAGATACAAAGCGGGACCTTATCCAACTACGATAGATTTCATCAACTATTTAAAGCCAAAAATTCCAGAAAAATATCAATATTTATTAACGGATTGGTTTAAAGAAATCACCTTGTATGATTACAAATTAAATAATGTAAGTTATACGGTATTAGAGAATAATAAATACCGAGTTGATATAGCAATCAATGCAGCAAAAATTAAAGTTGATAGTTTAGGAATAGAAAATAAAAAATCACCATACAATTGGGTAGATGTAGCAATTTATTCAACCGATAGTGAAATTCAATATTCTAAGAGAGTATTATTTAATAAAGAAAAGATGAACTTTTCTTTTGAAGTAAATAGAACTCCTACAAAAGTAGTTATTGACCCAAAAAGATTATTGATTGAAAAAACGATAGATGATAATGCTAAAATTATTAAAGAGCATAAATAATTGAAATAAATTTAAGGATAAACAAATTATGAAATCAACAAAAAAAGCATCCCCTTTTTTAAGAATAGTAGCGATCATGTTATTGATGTCAACCTCAATAAATGCCCAAAAAAAAGAGTCATTTAGCGAAAGTACAGCTACAACAAAGAAAATAACGTCAAAATATTTTTTAGACTATTTTAAGCTAGATTTTAATACCATGAAAGATGCTATGCATGATGATATTTCCTTTCACGATCCAACGGCTGAACTTATAATGGGTACAAAATTAGTTGAAGGCAAAGCCAATGTTTTTGAAAGTTTCAAAAAAAGTTATGCAGCTATTATTGAAATGAGGCAAGAACCAATAAGAACTATATTTTCAAGTAATACAGGAATTTTTGAGATCATCATTAAATGGAAATTTAAAGCAGGACCTGAAAAGATAATTGCAATCGAGATGCCACTTATCGTTGTATTAACGATTAAAGAAGGGAAAGTAATTGAACACCGAGATTATGGTGATTATAATTATTTCTTAAAACAATATAAAAACCAAATGAAAAAATAGCAGGTTTAGTAATTAAACCATGTGTAGATAATTAGTTGTCAACGTTCATTTAAAATGAGAAGTAAATTCCTTTTAAATGAACGCTTTTTTAATTATTCATCAGCGTAAATGATGTAAACAAAACTTTATTCTCATTTATTTGAATACTAATTCTTGTGTATTATAATGTTCTACTTTATGTTACTTGATCTTTGGTTAAAAGCGAAGTAGAATTTCTTCTTTCTCTTTTTTCTTTCTTAAATTTTCTTTGGAATATAATGAAATACTCTATGCCCGAAGCGACGATAGGAGAGGAGTGGCAATGTGTATGGAATGAAGGAGTACCTAGATGAAGTAATTGTGAGTTCCTAAGATTGCATCTATGTAGGTTATCAAGTTTTTAAATGGGTAAACCTCATTAGATGTTTATAAACTAAGACTAGTATAATCATCAACACTTTGAAATTTTTTTTTTGCCCCATATTTTGGCTTCCTATTACACCATTGTAAAACTTTAGCATGTTTCTTTTTTGTAATGGAAAAGAAACATTTAAAGGCTATAAAAACCATTTTTGAATCGAAGTGTGCTAGTAAAATATCGATATTGAATATAAATGACATTTATAAATACGGTTATAAATAATTGATTAAAATTCTAAAAACCAAAACTATTATGATAAATTGAAGTTCTACTTAAAAAGAACGGCCTTAGAAAATTTTGGCTAAAACAAATAGGTGAAATGAGCGCCCATATTTTAGATGGTTTGTATTAAATATTATTGATTGTATTAAGTTTAATGCCAATTAAAATTAATGAGTTAGATTCTATTCTAAAACATAGCGTAACGAGTCATAATTATTTCCAAATTATATGTAAATTTTGATTTTTGTTTCTTTTTTATCAAGAAAAAAAGAGAATGCAAAAACAATAAAAAGGATAAATTGGAACTACAATGTTAGCAAGTGTACAGAAATTTCATGAAAAGTTATTGCGGTTATAAGTTTTATCTTCTTGTAGAAAACTAACGAAAAGCACTTGAAAACAATACAAGGAGAATATCATTGTTTATTACAAAGTCTTATTTTTTTAGAATACATATATAGTTAACTATATAGCTAACTATATATTGTTATATTTGCCATACAAAACAGCATAGGATGGATGATTTTATAAAAGAATTAGGATATAAAGCTTTAGATACAAGGTTTAAAAGAATAAGTGATAGAATGGCACATGACGTTCGAAAGGTGTATAAAAAATTTGACATTGATATTGAACCCAATTGGTATTTGGTATTTATGAGTTTGAAAGAGCATCAAAAATTATCCATAGCAGAAATTGCAGAAAAATTAAATTATGCACACCCCTCTGTAGTCGTAATCATACAAAAAATGAAAGCGAAAGAATATATTTTTACAGAGAATGATCAGATAGATAAACGAAAACAGTTAATTTCTTTAACAGATAAATCTGTGGTGTTACTACCAAAATTAGAAAAGCTTTGGAAAAGTTGTGAGCATAGTATATTGGCAATACTTGGCGAAGATATCTCGATTTTGGCGTACTTAGATAACATTGATTTGGCATTGAAAACGACCTCTTTATACGAACGATTTACCAACGAATATTCAAAACAAAAATTGTAAAACATGAAATATTTAATAACAGTTCTTTTAGCATTATTTACAGCAATGCATGCATTTGCTACAGACACAAAAATTATTGTAAGAGTTAAAGCCAAAGACGCAAAGTTTGTGGGCTCATCACTTGGTGGGGCTTATATAATTATAAGGAATTCCCTGAATAAACAAATACTAGCCGAAGGAAGAACTAGTGGTTCTACAGGAAATACAAATTTGATTATGAAAACTCCAATTGTCAGGGGAAATTCTATTGTAGACGTTCAAACGGCAAAATTTTTAGCCACTATAGATATCAACGAACCCACTTTTGTTACTATTGAAGTGCTTTCTCCAGTCAACAATAAACAAGCAAGTACAAAAATAACAACGCAGTTATGGATCATTCCTGGAAAACATATTTTGGGTGACGGAATAATAGTAGAAGTTCCTGGTTTCATTATTGATATTTTAAAACCGAGAACCCATCATTACATCGCTTTAAAATCGATTATTAACAAACCATTTAAAATTCAGGCAAACATTGTAGTGATGTGTGGTTGTACAATCAATAAAGATGGATTGTGGAATTCTGAAAAGATGGAAGTAAAAGGAATCTTAAAAAGAAATGGCACATTTTTTAAAGAAATTGCATTGACTTGGGTTTCTACTAATTTGTTTGATGGAAATACAACCATGCAATTACCTGGTAATTATGAGCTAATAGTCTATGCTTATAATGCTAAAAGTGGTAATACAGGCGTAGATAAAGTAAATTATGTAATATATTAAGTAATTCAATATTAAAAAAAAGGCAAGAATTAACACTAATTTATGGGACAGAATACAGACTAGTTTACTTGTATAACTACATTTGTTTCTCAATAATAAAAAGTATGAATAAAAATATAGTATTCCTTTTTGTATTTGTTTTTTGCTCTTTTACAGGGTTCAGTCAAAGTAAAAAATACCAACAAAAAAAAGCAGATAAAATGGCCAAAAGATCAGTCTTTACAAAGATTATTAATAAGAAGTTACCTGCAACAATCTTGTATGAAGATAAAGATGTTATTGCTTTTTTACCGTTACGATTACAAGCAAAAGTACATGTATTAATAGTTCCTAAAAAGGAGATTCCAACTATAAATGACATTACAGAAAAGGATGCGATGTTGTTGGGTAAATTGTTTCTAGTAGCAAAAAAGTTAGCCAAAGAACAAGGAATTTCAGAAACAGGCTATCGTTTAACAATGAACATGAATGAAGATGCTGGGCAATCTGTTTTTCATTTGCACATGCATTTGATGGGCGGTGAAAAGTTAGGTCCAATGGTTGATACTTCTAAAAACTAAATTATAGACAGATGAATTCTATACAATATTACTTGGTAGATGTGTTTACAGACACCAAATATGGAGGCAATCAATTGGCTGTTTTTGTAGATTATGAGAATACCGTTTCAGATTCAGAAATGCTTGCTATAGCGAGAGAATTGAACTTTTCTGAAATCACTTTTGTAAAAACAAATACTAATGATGAAAAATTTGATGTTCGTATTTTCACTCCAGAATATGAGGTACCCTTTGCGGGGCATCCATCTTTAGGAACGGCTTATGTTATTTCAAAATATTTAATTCAGCAACCAAAACAAGAAATTACCTTGGCATTAAACTATGCTGATATTCAGATTCAATTAAGCGATTTTGAGGTATTGGACAACTGCCAGTTTAAGATGAAACAGGCACAGCCAATTTTTTATAACACCTATGATCATAAAGAAATTGCTGCTGCACTAGACATAGATATTGCTCTTTTTGATACTTCAAAAGTAATTGAAGAAGTAACTACAGGTTTACCTTATATCATTGTTCCTGTTGTAAGTATAGAAGCAATTAATTCGATTACATTAAAAGCAGCTGCTTTTACAGATTTTCTATTAGAAAATAAGCTACATAAAACAAACAATCCATCTGGTTTGTCAACTTCTTTCTTTTTTGTATCTGAAGAAACAATTGCTGATGATAGTGACTTCTATGCAAGAATGTTTTGTTTAGAAAAAGGAGAAATTATGGAAGATGCCGCTACAGGTAGTGCCAACGGATGTTTTTTAGCGTATTTATTGAAACATCAAAATAATACCATAAAAGCCAAAGTAGAGCAAGGTTTTAAAATGGGACGGAATTCACACATTTATTTAGAAGGAAATTTTAAACAGAACACCTATGAAATCTTTGTAAGTGGGCAAGTAGTAGAAGTTGGTTCTGGTCAATGGAAAGTTCAGTGATTTTTCCCCAATTAGTTCACAAGTGTTCCCTGAGAATAACTAAGTTAAATAATTCATTTTTTTATAAGATTCTCTGCTAAGCGGTATGTCTAATTCGTGCTGTAACTGTAGTGAATATTTTCCGCTTCCATGTTTTAGTATTTTTATGATTTGAGTGCTATCTACAGCATAAGATCTGTGTACTCTACTAAATTGATTAGGCAGTAAATGCAAGAGTTTTTCTATGTTTTTATCATGTAAATAGCATTTTAAATCGCTGGTGTACACTTCAGAGTAATTTCCTGAAGCCTTTATGTACACAACGTTTTCTATCGGAATTAATAGAATCGCTCCTTTAGTTTTTACGGCCAATTGTTTTAATTGCTCTTTATAAGAAGCTGTATTATTTTGCAAACGATCTATAGCTACTTTAAAGCGTGCTTCTAAAATGGGTTTGCTAATAAAATCAAAAACACCATAATCAAAAGCGATGGCAGCTTGATCTCTATTGGCTGTAATTATAATCGTCTGAAAAGAACTGGCAGCAGCGGTTTGCAACAATTCAAACCCATCTTTTCCATTGAGGTTTAAGTCTAAAAATAATAAGTCAAATACTTTTTCTTGAATGCACAATTTAGCATCTTCCAAAGTATGAGAAATGGTGATTTTTGCACCTGGTACATACTTTGTCGTTAAATCGGCAATGCGTTCTGCAATTAAGGTAATGTCTTCAACAATTAAGATATTCATGCGTCTATATGTATTTGAATAGAGGCTTCCCAGCCATTTTCTACTTCTTTTGATATCAAACACCAATTGGCAGGATAACATTCCTCTAAACGAGCTTCAATGTATTTTAATCCGCTACCAGTCGTTGTTTTTTTAGGGTTGGTTTGTTTTCTACTATCATTAAATAAACGGTACTGAATTCCGATGGCTGTATTGGTTTTTGTCAATTCAAAATTTGCATTTTCATTTCCTGAATATCCATGTGTAATTCCGTTTTCTACCAAAGTATGAATTACTGCTGGCGGAATGGTTTCATCTCCAGTAACTCCGTTTACTGTTAATTGATAAGAAGCCCTTTGCTGAATACTCATAATTTGTAAATGCGTACGACACATGTCTAATTCATCTTTTATGGGCACCAGTTTCTTCTTAGTCATGGTTGTTAACAAATGAAACTCTTCAGACAAAGCTTCAATCATTTTACTTGCATTTTCAGTATCTGTAATAACCAATTGCTGCAAAGACATTAGTGAATTCATTAAAAAATGTGGCTGAATGTGCTTTTGTAAAAATTGATATTCCAATTGCTCTAATTGTAATTTTGCAGCATTTAATTTCTGGGTTTTTAAAAATATTCCTTTGGCAGAGGTATAAATCATAATCACGGCAAACAATACCATTCCTAAAACATCCATCTTAAAAACGATGGAAGTGATGATGTAGTTTTTATGTACAAAATCAAAACCTTCAATCAAATCGTAATCATCTAAAACGGTAAAAGCAACAATCAAAAACAACGAGAATCGAATTAAGTTTTTAGTAGCATCCGCATTTTTAGAAGGTAAGCAGCTAAACAGAAAAGGAATCAAGCTTAAAGAAATCGCCATTGGCAAAGAAACCAAGTTCCCAACAAGTATAATCAAACCAAAAACAGTGATCGCAAAAAAGAGTTTTGCCCGTTTCAATCCAAATTCGAAATACACTATAAACAACAAGATAAAGTAGCTTGTATATTCTAATAAACTTTTAAAGCCGTTGCTATGCACAAAAGAAAGGCTTTCAAGCAAGCCGTTCCAATACAAGGTTTCATACATACTCAACACAAAGTTGACGAAGAATAAGAAGGCTAATAGTAAAAGGGTTTTTTTTCTATTGAGAGAAAAATACAGTGCGATATTAATTAAAATAGCAAACAGAAATATTCCTGAAAACAGCAAAGAAGCAGTATATAATACTTTTGATTGGTCTGTAAACTCTGTTAAAGAGCCAATAGAAAGATCCCTAAAAATTGCACCTTCTTTATTTTTATAATTCGAAAAACGGACTTTCAATTCATTTTCGCCAGCAATTAATGCCTTTCTTGGAATGTGCTTTCTAATTAAATTTAAGCCGTTTTCTTCTGTATTTTTAGAATTACCAATACGTCCGTTTTTTAATAACAGTTGTCCGTTAAAATACACTTCTGCAGCATTGACATTGCTTCTAAGTTGAAACCAAATATCTTCTGCCTTTAAAATGGAATCTTTTAATTCAAATTGATAGGTAAGTGTCCAAATGTTATGTTCTGTACTCGCAGCAGTATGTATGTCTACAATGTTAAAGTTTTCTCCAACCAATTGCAGTTCGATTCCTCTGTAAAGAGTGGCTGATTTTGAGCGTCCAAAATCTATTTCAGAACCCGAATACTCTATTATTTGCTGTTGTGCATTACAAAATAATACACAGCAGCTAAAAACAGTTAAAAGTAAGGCTCTTTTCAATTCTTTAAATTTTAGTTGGATTTGGTTTCTCACAAAGCTACAAAATATTACAGCCTTCTTCTGGCATCATTTTTAGAGCGATTTCTTTTGGTAGCTGTTTTTGCTTTCGAAGCAAAATTATAGGTCAAACCTACATACACTTTATGAGTCATCGGTTTGTCTCTTTTTTCTGTGGTATAATTTTCAAACGTATTAAAGCTATTATACCTTAACGTATTGAAAACATCATCAAAAGTAATTTTGAATTGTAACTTCTTTTGTAAAAATGATTTTTTAAACACCGCTATCATGGTATGATAAGCTTCATTTTCATTAAATGGCGTGGTAGTAGGAGATACGTATCTTCCAATTAGATCAAAATGTGTGGTTTTATTAATGGTAAAGTTATTAGAAAAATTGGTGTAGAAACTTGTCTTTTCAAAACTTGATTGTTGGTTCTCATCTAAAAATTTTGAATGAAATAAGGTTGCTGAATATTGCAAACTCCACCAAGAGTTTACTTTTTTAGAACTTCCATATTCCAATCCAAACTCTATTTGCGTACCTACATTTCTATTCTTTAAATAGGCAATGTTGTTTTCAACAAAATATAAGGCATTAATATTATCATTGGTTCGGTTATAAAAGAGAGAAACTACATTCTTTTTATGTTGGTACGTAATTTCAAAAGCATTTTTAAATTCAGGAGTTAAATCTGGATTCCCTATGATGAAGTTAAAATCGTTGATCTTTTGTATCTCATTACTCAATAAACGAAAAGAAGGACGCTGTAAACTTCTAGAGTAACTCGCAGACAGCGATTGTGTAGTACTCAGTTTTCTAGAATAAAAGATAGAAGGAAACCAATTGGTATAGTTTTGTTTTACCACAGCATCGGTATAGTTGTTTAACCTATTTAAGTTGGTGTTTTCTAGACGCAACCCAAGTTTAATAAAATTATTTTCAGAAACAGTACTGCTTACAGAAATATATCCAGCAGAAATTTTCTCTTTATAGGCTAAAGAAGTAGTACGATTTAAATCAATAATAAAATCATCTTGTACTGCAAACTCAGTTAATAAATCATTTTCTTTATCTGTAAACCCATATTTAAAACCCGTTGCTACTTTTGTTTTCTTTGTCAATTTAGCTGTATAATCTGCTTGTAACGCATAACTAATTGCAGAAGACTCAGATTCGTATTTTTCAAAAGTATTTTCAAAACTCCCAACATCATAGACAGATTGTGTTGTTCTTTTAGCGGTGTTATTTTGATTTAAATAATCTGCAAATACTTTTAAGGTTTGATTGCTGTTAATTTTAAAAGTATAGTTTAATACCGAAGTAAACAAGTAATTCTTAGGCAAGTTACTTGTTATTACTTGGCCTTTGTCTTCTAAAATTCCATTTTTGTAAAAACTCAAATTGGCAAGAATAGGAGATTTTCTGTTTATAATAGCATTATAGATTTCAATTCCAAATTCGTGACTTTTACCCAGGTTACTCACAAACCCCAATTGACTATAATGTCTCTGGTCGTTGTAGTTTTCAGTACTCAGAGTTTCTATTTGACTTTGTTGTTTACTAAAATTAGAAAGCGTGTTAATGCGTCTTAAACCTTTATAATTAATATTGTTATAATTCCCATATAAATTCCAAGTTTCTGCACCATAATTAAAATTTGTACTCGCATAGGTTTGGTAATAGCCTTGTTCTAAAATTTTATAAGCAGTTCTCACATTTCCGTTAAAACCCAAACGCTTTTTCATCAATACAATATTAATGCTACCACCTTTACTGTTGGCATCTAGCTGAGAGGATTTATTCGTACTAATTTCTACACTTTTAATATTTTCTGATTTAATATTACGCACATAATTTGCCAATTGTTCTCCAGATAAATTAATCTTTTTACCATTCACAAATACAACAACTGCTTCGTTGCGCATGCTAATACTGTTTTCTTCTACCCAAAGAAGAGGCGTTTGTCTTAAAACTGCCATTCCATCACTATTTACTTTCAATGAACTGTTTTGTACATTAAAAACTATTTTGTCTTCTGTACGCGTTAACAACGGTTTTGTAGCGGTAATTTCTACACTTTCTAGCAGGTTACTATCTTCTTGTAACACAAGGTTTTCTAAATTAATAGCTGCTGTAACCTGTAGTTTTTTGGTCAAATTGGTGTAGCCAATAAAACTAATAGACAATTGTACTTCTTGTGGCTCCTTTAAAGACAGTTCAAAGCTTCCGTTTTGGTTGGTAATTAAGGACGAAATCAATTGTTTTGTGTTGGCATTTCTAAGAACCACATTAGCATATTCTAAAGGATTGTTATTTTTGTCAATGACCACTCCTGTAATCTGTTGTGACTGTATATTGTATGCTGATAGCAGAAAGTAGAAACCTAGAATACGTTGTATAAAATGCATAGTTATATTTTTAATTTGATACAAGTGTACAATTGCTTTGTAACCATTATCTCTCTAAATTTATGAAATGCACATAGCTAGGACGAACTGCATTTTTTATAGTTTTAAAAATGAGTGTTTAGATTAACAGATAAGATTATTACGGCATAGCATACTTTAGAAGTACTATCTTTTATTGTGTGCAAGACTTTCTGGGATATTTTGCATACTACTATAGTATAGCTATCTAATGGCGAAAATCCAATAAATACTAAAATAAGATCTTTGCTCTATAGTGTTCTGCGCTATGTTGTTTTGCTTTGGTAAAAATCTTTTTCTTTCAAATTTTCTTCTAAAATGTAATGGTATACTCTTTTCTTGTAATGAAGATAGGGGAGAAGTGGTATGTGTGTAAAATGGGGTAAAAAGCTACCAAATCAATTTTAACTAAACTTAAATTTATTTACTTTTTCTAATAGCACAATTTTCTTTTGAAAATAGGGAAAACACCCTAAAACAAAAGAGAAAGACCCTGTTGTATAATTTACTGAACCTTAATACATTTAGCCGAATTAAGACAATAACCTATCTATCTGAAATCAGATGAAACTTTCTTAGAAATTTAATTATATGAAAAATAAAATATTATTGATTTTTCTATTAGCCTTTTATAGTTTATTAGCTGTAGACACCTATTGTCAATCCACAAAAGATTAAGCATCTGTTACCATTGATGTAAATGCCAGATCTATTGCACTGCCTCCTTTTGATATAAAATTCAGAGGTGAATAGTTCTGCCATTAATTATGATAACAACAAATTCGAATATTACCTAGATAATATCATTAGTTTTAAAAAGAATCGGGACAGTGTTCAGAAACGTTATGATTATATCGAAGAATAAATTTTTTAATTTCAGGGGTAAAGCCCAATATTAATATAACTAATTACACTTGCATTAGAAAAGCTGATTTATAAAGAGGCTTGGTACAGCGTAAATTTGACAATGGAATTGCTACATGAAAGCGACTTGATTGTTGTTGGGACTTAAATGAATATATATGATAAAGATTAAAAGAAAACCAAAAATGGTGTGGCTTATTAGGGCTTGTATAGTTTCTTTAATACTTATTGGAACTTATGTTACTACACATATTGTTAGTCAAGGAGAAGAAGAGCTGTTTTTGAATAGAGACCAATTAAGTACACTCAGTGCTATAATAGCACTTGAATCTAAGGTAGCAGAAGATAGTTTGAATACTGATAAAGAATCAGTTGAGAAAAGAACTGGAAGCATGGTTATCAGTTACTTAGAAAACATTTTGCCATATGATAATTCGAAGGAAATAAGTCAATTATTTGATGCTTATGAGACCAAACATCTTACGACAGTATTACCTACTTATTCCTTCAAGGTGAAATCCTTCTTTTGGCTTACAGGGTCAAGATTATTACTTGAAATTGTATTTTGGTCACTTTTTGGATTAATGGCAAACCTTATGTTTAGTGTTCCAATTGCCCAAAACTTTGATAAGAAAAGAATACCAGAGCACATTGGAAAAATATTTTACACACCATTTAGCGCGATAATTATTTATTTATCAATTAACGCCCTTGTTAATGGAGGCTCAATTGTATTTGATGGTATTGGTAAAAGTGTTATTGTTCTCGCATTTATTTTAGGTTTTTTTACTAGAAGAACGATTTTACTAATAGGTAAGATTAAAGACTTAATTCTTCCTGTTGGAAAAGACGATCAAGTGAAAAATAAGGCCGTTTCTGAAACTGGAATGAATGAAATAAGGGGTGCTATTGTTATTGATCAGGTTTCTGATGAAACTAAAGAACAAAACAATGAATATGTCGCCGTTAAAATTTCCGGAATGGAATCCGATTATGTTAGTATTGTCAATGCAGATAAAATTGGAAATTTCTTTTTTAGCGATGTACCAAACGGTAATTATAAAATCGAATCTGAATTGGTTATTGATGAGACAAGGTTTTATGATGAAGATCAAATTCAAATTTTAGATAATGAAGAACCTTTAGATATAAATATTGTAATAAAGAAAAGTGAGCTTTTTATAAAATAGATGATTATGCAAAGATTTAATTTTTCTGAAGACCTTATTACAGCACATTCTATGGCAATGAATGCTTATAGTAATGATTCAAACGTTTTTGGGATAGATATAGGTAACCGTTATAAAGATGGACATAGACAATCGCATTTATGCGTAAGGGTGCACTTGAATTTTGACGGAGGATATATCTCTACTAATAAACTAATCACTTTTTTAAATTATGCCAATTTTGGTAATCAAAATTGGCGAAAAGTAGTACCCATTAATTCTCAAAGAAGAAAACGGTTTCATACAATACAACCTGGTATAAGTATAGGGACTTTTGCTTCAGGTACTCTTGGTTTAATTTGTTTTGATAAGCTTAATAGAAAAAGACCGTGCCTACTTACAGCAGATCATGTTATTCAGGGTAGGGTGGGAACTATAGTATCACAACCTGGGGCGGGATTAGACAGAGGTCGATTCTTTGTAGATGGCATAGCCAATAAATTGCGATCAGACCTAAATGGAGATGCTGCTATTGCTGGGTTAAAAAGAAACAGGAAATATATACATGATCAATATGAAACCAGTAATATAATTAGTGGAGCACAACAAGTAAAGGTAGGAGATGTATTAACTAAATCGGGTAGAACTACAGCATTAACAACAGCTGTGGTTGATGGGATAGGTGTCTACTTTAAAAATTCGTCTCATCTACGTAAAGCTATTAATGGCTTTAGACTAGCACCTATAGATGACCAAAATGCAGATGATATTCAAATTTCTGATAATGGAGATTCGGGAGCTATTTGGTTTGATTCAAAAACTAATAAAGGATTAGGGCTACTTTTTGCAGGCGAAAACGGTTCTGTAAAAGCCAATCAAGAGTTTTGTCTGGCTCAACATTTAACAGATATTATTGAACGCTTACACATATCAATTATATAATTAACCAAACTAAAAACTAAAAAGATGAATAAGCAACTTAATTATCAAAGACTATTAATTGTTTTTTTGATATGCATTCCGGTTTCGGTAGGTGCTCAAAACGCCTATTATGATGCACTTAAAATTGATTTTATAAATCATAAAATTGAGGCATCTAGCAAAGAATATGTGAAGGATTCTATTAAATTAATGACTCTAATTAAAAGCAATTCGTCAATACCCATAGTGTCAAATACTTCTTTAACCGAGGTATTAAGTTCCTTTAAAACGAATAATCCTTCAGAATATAATGATAGTATAGTTGCTATTCAAAAGCTCAATACTAAGTTAATGATTCAAAAGAATCGAATACTTGTAATTCCAGATATAGAAAATTTTAAAGGGTTTATTCAATCTCCTTTTAATAACATAAATAAGGAGAACCTAGATAAAATTAGAGAACTTGTTATTACCAATAAACATGGCGAATTTGGAATTCATCCAGATTATAGTGAAATATTTAGTGAACAGTCACTTCTAGGTGGTTCATCCTTAATATCTATACCAACTAAAGTACAATCAGCAAATATAGATGCTATATCAAAATTTTTAGCGGACCGCTTTAAAGAAGATATTACAGCGCTATATATAAATAAATTCAGAAAAAAACTTGATTCTATTCCGGAGCTTAAGGCATTATATCCTAAAACACATTCATTTCTAAAATCGGCAGATGTATTTAACTATCGTTCCTTAGGTAATGATTTTAAAGAAGTTTTTGAAGAAGATCTCAAAAACACATTAGTTAACTTGGGGAACTATATTGAAGGGAATGAAGATTTAAAAGATGTCTTGAAAAACAAAAAAGTGTATTACCCATTTGATTTTGCCTTGTCATTATCAGACAAACTTGTGAAGGGCCATCATCCTGTTGAAATTTTAGATTTTCTCGAAGGCAAATATAAAGACGATCCAGATTTGGGGTTTAAAAACTACTATAATATAGTTTATGGATTAAACATCCTGCAAAATAATTTACAAAGGAAAAAATCAAATGAGCTTAGCACTGATTTTACCTTAGTAAAACAATTTGAAAATATCTGGTTGCGATTTTCAGATTTAAAGAAATTAGATTCACCAAAAAAGATTGAATATTTCATGGCATTAATTTATAATCAGAACCCAACTTATTTTACTGATGTTTTAAAAATTAATAAGGAAAACGCAAATGATTTTTTTAAAAACACTATCTATCCTATTACCGAATTATTAAATACAATAGAAAATATTCAATCCAAAGAAAAAAGCATGACGGCAGATGATTATGTTGACGTTATGACCAATTCATTGAACCTGCTAAAATTAATTAATAAAAAGGAAGAAGAGATATATCGATTGACAGATCTCAGTTTTAAAAATGCAAATGGAACAAAAGTAGAAATTGATGTCCTCGATTTAATTGAAAAAGTAAATGATCTCTATAAATCTATTCAAACTAAGGATTATGGATATATCGTAACAAACAGTCTATACATTACAGAAAAAGTGTTGCTCACTAGTGGTGAATCAAAAGCTAATATTGTTAAGGTGACGCAAGCAATGAGTAAATATGGAGGATTTATGGTAGATATAGTTACTGCCGATGATTCTGATGAAGTAAAAGAAGCTATCAAAAAGAATGTCACAAAGTTTTCGTTTTTGGATAAGCGAAATAGCTTATTTAGCTTAACTATTAGTGCTCATCCAGGCGTATTTGGCGGGTTTGAAGAATTAAAAGAAAACAATGAGTCTCAAGTCAATTTGGGTATTACAGCGCCTATTGGTTTTGAATTTATGTGGGGCATTAGAGCCAAAAAAGATCTAAAGAAAAAGCAATATGCTTTTGTGAAAAAGAAAGATACAATGATTACGAATCAGCAAGGTCGCAAAATGCCGGATGAAATTGAAATCGTAAAATACCTATCTGGTCATTCATGGAGCATTTTTGTGTCGTTTGCAGATCTAGGCGCAGCATTTAATTATAGATTGAACGATTCAGAAAGTGAACTTCCTCAAGAATTAACGTTTAAACAAATATTTTCCCCAGGAATTTCTCTTAATTATGGCTTTAGAAACTCACCATTAACGTTAGGGGCAGGAATACAATACACACCTGAGTTACGAAAGGTTACTGTAGATGACATAGAGACAAATTCTAGCTCACTTCGAGCTCTGTTGAGGTTAAGTTGGGATATTCCATTAATTAAAATTTACAATAAAAATTAAACAAAAAAATGAAAGTAAAGTACAATGGAAGAAACGAAAAATTAATAGACAGCATAGATTTTATTAATGATTTATTGACGTTAGATGCCTTTTATGATGAAATCTCTAATCATCCAGAATTTACGCACGATGATGATGGGTATTCACCCAAAATGATTTCCGAAATTTTAAAAGCGGATCAATCAGTAGTTATGGTTAAAACGTACAAATCTAAGTGGAGGTGGTCTAAGGCAAATGCTTATGTGAGCCCTAAACATAAAGACACTTTGTTTTATAACACTAGAAAATTGTGGAGGCAACCCGTAGATATTATTAACACCATTATTCATGAATGTGTGCATGTAGCCGATCATAATGATAATGAAAAGAATAATTTTGGTCATGGTGATAACAAGTCAAAAGGCAAAGAGAATTCTGCTCCATATTGGATTGGTACTTTAGCAGGAAGTTATTATGAAAACGAAATGAAGGAAGAAGTTGAAATAGAATCTATTGATATAGATGAAAAACGAATTATAGATTAAGAAGAATATGGAGTGAAAAAAGATTAATTTTTTTGATTTCTATACAAAAGATAATGAGAAAACTTTTAAAAGTTATTATAGTAACGATATTATAGCAAGTGTATCGAAATTTTAAAGCTAGGATAATACTGTAGGAAAACTTTATACTATTGTGACAAACGAACGAAAAGCTTACAAAAAAATATAACAAGAATCATCGCCAACGTAAAGTTGTATTGAATCTAAAAGCTATCTTTTTTTGCGTGTAAAAGCAATGGATAATTCTGTTTAAAAAAAATTACTGTACAGCATACTATAGAATTATAGTTGTCAAATGGATGAAATACGTTTGTATTATAATGTACCTCGTTAAATAACTTTGTTTTGGTGAAATCGAAGTACTTATCTCAAATTTTCTTCTACAATGTTAATGGAAAACTCTTTTTACGAAGCAACGATAGGAATGAAGTGGCAATGTGTTTGGAATGGATAATTATATTCTAGTTTAATATTATTTTTTATTAAATCAAATACTATGTGGGTATTTAAACTTTCAAAATTGTTTATAGTTTGCATGTATTTTTATGAAATCGCTGAAAATAATAAAGAGTTACATTATTTTTGTGCTTTATATACTTTACATAAATCCTGAAATTTGTTAAAGAAAAGACAGCAATTACCCCAAGAACAATTTATAGATACAGATTATTTCATTTACTGTTTAGAAGCGGTTCATGATATAGAAACGGACACCGTTACCGAAGCACAAAAAAAATTAGAACAATTGACCATGCAACATGGGGTGGCCAGTATTTATAAAACTTGCGACACCATTGAAGGTTTAGAAGCTAGTTTAAATGCATTGGTCTTGGATGATCATAATTTTATAGACTATGAAATAATCCACTTGGTTATAAAGGGTGAAGCAAATAGTATTTGTTTAAATGACTACTACTATAGTCTACAAGAAATTGCAGAAATTTTTGAAGGAAAATTAAAAGGAAAGATTTTGCATTTTTCAAATGCAAAAGTTCTAGATTTAGACGAAGAAGAAGCACAATATTTTTTGGATATCACTGGTGCAAAAGGTGTTTCTGGGTACGGTAATAAATTTAATGGCATAACTAGCTCAAATCTTGATAAAGCATTCTTTAACTTATTTAAAGAAGATGAGAATATGCTAGATGTTGTAGAAGAGTTGCATCAAAGACATTACAAAGTATGTAAACTTCTTGATTTTAGATTGTATTATTAAAAACTTAAACATTTAAAATAGCGCTGAAATATGCTATTCTCTAGTTATTTATATTATAATGTTATGCGTTATGTAACTTTTCTTTAGTAAAAGCAGGGCAAAACGTTAAGAAAAGGTCTGGTAGACCTTTTTAGTGAATGAGCCAGATGG
>CBDTZS010000034.1:0-26599 GCA_965364955.1 uncultured Tenacibaculum sp.
AATGTTATCAAGAAAGGTGGAGGGATTAGACCCTGTGAAACCTTAGCAACCCTTTGTTTTAGACAAAGAAGGTGCTAAATTCTACTTAATTTTAGATTCATTTATCTAAAATTGGATAGATAACTCAAAAGTAATTACTCATCTGTAATTACTATAATTCTTCATAACATTTTTCTAGTAAGTCCGTCAAAAATTTGACGCATTCAACTTTTGTTATAATTTTTTATTATCTCAAAAAACAAGAAAAATGAGTACACAAAAATTTGCAACAAACGCGTTGCACGCAGGACATGATGTAAAACAAACGGGAGGTACAAGGGCGGTTCCTATTTATCAAACAACATCGTATGTTTTTAATGATTCAGACCATGCAGCAAATCTTTTTTCATTAAAAGAACTTGGTTTTATTTATACGCGATTAAATAATCCAACAAATCAAATTTTGCAAGACCGTTTAGCTGCTTTAGAAGGCGGTATAGGTGCAGTAGTTTTTGCTTCAGGAACGTCTGCAATTTCAACAGGTTTATTAACTTTATTAAAAGCAGGAGATCACATTGTGGCTTCTAGTAGCTTGTATGGAGGTACATACAATTTGTTAAGTGTTACTTTACCTAGGTTTGGTATTACAACCACTTTTGTTGATGCTTCAAACCCTGATAATTTCGCAGGGGCAGTACAAGAAAATACAAGAGCTTTTTTCGTAGAATCTTTAGGGAATCCAAAATTAGATGTATTAGATTTAGAAGCTATAGCTATTCATTCAAAAGCAGCAGAAGTTCCTTTTATAGTGGATAATACAGTAGCTACACCCGCATTATTAAATCCAATTAAGCATGGGGCAGATATTGTAATTCATTCACTAACAAAATACATCGGAGGTCATGGTACTTCTTTAGGAGGTGCAGTAATTGATGCGGGTACTTTTAATTGGGCTAATGGAAAATTCCCTGAATTTACAGAACCATCTGCCGGTTATCATGGATTAGTCTATCACGAAGTTTTAGGTGCAGCTTCTTATACTTTCAAATTAATTTTAGAGGGCTTAAGAGATTTTGGAGGAGCATTAAGTCCTACAAATGCTTTCAATATTATTCAAGGTTTGGAAACTTTGGAAGTTAGAATTCAAAAGCATAGTGAAAACGCATTAACCTTAGCTAAATGGCTACAAGAACAAGACAAAGTAGTATGGGTTAATTATCCTGGGTTAGAGAGTAGCGCATACAATCATTTAGCTAATAAATACCTGCCAAATGGGCAAAGTGGTATTGTTACCTTTGGAGTAAAAGGAGGCTATGAAGCTGCAAAAACAATAGCAGACACTACTAAGTTATTTTCATTGCTTGCTAATATAGGTGACACTAAGTCTTTGATTATTCACCCCGCAAGTACTACTCACCAACAACTAAGTAATGAAGCGCAAGAAAGTGCAGGAGTTACCCAAGATTTAATAAGATTATCAGTTGGACTCGAAAATATTGAAGATTTAAAAACTGACTTAAAGGAATCATTTTCTAAAATATAGAAGGATAACATTTTGGACTGAATGTATTGAATCTTGTTTTTTTTGAAGGGGAAATAAGTTTCATGTAAATCATTCGGTTTAAAAATTAAAACACAACAAATTGAAAGACAATTTACCTTATATAAATATTCTTAGTTTCAGTACTGAAAGCAAGGTTGTTTTTAATGATATTCCGTTGAGCTATGAAGTTTTTGGAAAAGAACTAGGTACAGCCCCAGTAATCTTAATCAATCATGCATTAACAGGGAACAGTGATGTTGCAGGGAAAAACGGTTGGTGGAAAGATTTAGTAGGAAAGGACAAAGTAATAAATACTGATGAATACACTATTTTATCTTTCAATATTCCTGGAAACGGTTATGACGGTTTTATAATTGATGAGTATAAAACATTTATTGCTCGTGATATTGCAAGATTATTTTTATTAGGAATAAAAGAACTTAAAATAAATAAATTATTTGCTTTAATAGGAGGTTCTTTAGGTGGTGGTATTGCTTGGGAAATGGTTGTATTACAACCCAAAATAACAAAGCACTTTATTCCTGTAGCTACCGATTGGAAATCAACAGATTGGTTAATTGCAAATTGCCAAATACAAGAACAGTTTTTAACGAATTCAAGTAAGCCAGTTCACGATGCACGTATGCATGCTATGCTATGTTATCGAACTCCAGCTTCTTTTAAAGAGCGTTTTAAACGTTCTAAAAATGAAGATTCACAAGTATTCAATGTTGAAAGCTGGTTGTTGCATCATGGAAAAAAACTACAGGAACGTTATCAACTGGCTTCTTATAAATTAATGAATCAATTATTAAAAACGATTGATGTAACTAAAGAAAGAGAACATCAGAACGTATTGGAAACAATAGAAGCTACTATTCATATTATAGGAGTAGATTCTGATCTGTTTTTTACAGCAGAAGAAAATAAAGAGACCCATAAGCAATTAGCTTCTACCCACAGTAATGTAACATATAACGAAATTAATTCGGTACATGGGCACGATGCTTTTTTAATAGAATACAAACAACTAGAAAAAATTATTGAGCCAATATTCAATAAAAATTCAAAAAGTAAAAAAATGAAAGTTTTAAAATTTGGAGGAAAATCATTATCAAATGAAGGAATACAAAATGTAGTTTCTATTATTGAACATAAAGTAAATGAAGGAGAAAAAATAGCAGTAGTTGTTTCAGCAAGAGGAAGTGGAACAGATGATTTAGAACAAATATTAGAAAAAGCTGCTAAAAACCAAATATATAAAGAACAATTAGAAGCATTTAAATATGAGCAGTCAAAATTAACTCCGTTAGTTGATTTCTCTTCAGAATTTTCTCGTTTAGAAAACCTTTTTGAAGGTGTTAGTTTATTAGGTGATTTTAGTCAAAAAATAAAAGATGAAGTTTTATCACAAGGTGAACTATTATCATCTAAAACTGTGACGGCACTTTTAAAAGAAAAAGGCATACAAGCTAATAGTACAGATGCTAGACAATTATTAAAAACCGATGAAAATTTTGGAAATGCACAACCAATTATAAGTCTTTCTAAAGAAAATGTAAATGAATATTTTAAAAAATACAATGGAGATACTGTAAATATTGTCACGGGTTTTATCGCTTCTAATTTAAAAGGAGAAACAACGACTTTAGGTAGAAACGGAAGTAATTATACCGCTGCTTTATTAGCTAATTATTTAGATGCAGAAGAGTTACAAAACTATACACATGTAGACGGTATTTTTACTGCAAATCCAGATTTAGTTTGTGATGCCATAAAAATAGAAGAATTATCGTTTTCGGAAGCTAATGAATTGGCAAATTTCGGAGCAAATATTTTACATGCGAAAACTATTATTCCATTATTAGAAAAGAATATAAACCTTCGAATATTAAATACATTTAATTCAAAAGATAATGGAACTCTAATTACAGCGAACTCTACCTCAAAAGGAATTAAATCACTTTCTGTTTTAGATAAAGTGGCATTGTTAAATTTTGAAGGACGAGGTTTGTTAGGTAAAGTTGGTGTAGATGCACGTATTTTTAAAGCTTTAAGTAATCACGATATAAGCGTAAGTATTATCTCTCAAGGTTCATCTGAAAGAGGTATTGGTTTGGTCATTGAAAAGGAAAATGCACAGGAAGCTGTAAAAGCTTTAGAGAAAGAATTTGAAAATGACTTATATACGAATGATGTGAATCAAATTTCTATTATCGATGACGTTTCAGTAATATCTATCATTGGTCAAGATTTAAGTGAATTTCATAAACCTTATAATGCATTGATTAAAAACCAAATTATTCCGTTGTTGTTTAATAATACAATTTCTGGTAAAAATGTAAGTTTGGTGGTGAAAAAAGAGCAGTTGCATAAGGCTTTAAATGTTATTCATGGTCAAGTTTTTGGAATAGCAAAAAAAATAAATATTGCAGTTTTTGGAAAAGGATTAGTTGGAGGTACGTTAATCAATCAGATTATCGAGAGTACCAAGTCTGTTTTGGAACGACGAAAAATACAATTAAATATTTTTGCCATAGCAAATTCTAAAAAAGTACTATTAACTAAAAATGGAGCAACCGAAAACTGGGAGCAAAATTTAGAAGAATGTGTAGGAGATAATTCATTAGTAAATACGATTATTGAATATTCAAAAAAACATCATTTAGAAAATTTAATAGCAGTTGATAATACGGCAAGTAGCGATTTTATTAAAAATTATATTCCTTTAGTAGAAGCTGGTTTCGACCTAGTTTCTTCAAATAAAATTGCGAATACCGTTTCTCATGCCTTCTATAAAGAATTAAGAGAATCGTTAGATAGTAATAATAAATCATACTTATACGAAACGAATGTTGGTGCTGGATTACCGTTAATTGACACGATAAAATTATTACACGATTCAGGAGAAAATATAACCCGAATTAGGGGTGTTTTTTCAGGGTCTTTAAGTTATTTGTTTAATAAGTTTTCTTCTGAAGAAACGCCTTTTTCTACAATACTTCAAGAGGCAATTGACAAAGGATTTACTGAACCAGACCCACGAGAAGATTTATACGGAAATGATGTTGCTAGAAAATTGTTAATCTTAGCGCGTGAGTTAGATTTAGAAAATGAATTTGAGGATATTTCGATTGCAAATTTAATTCCAACGGAGTTTAGAGATATTTCTTCGGAAGAATTTCTAGCGAATTTAGAAAAGTTGAATGTTCATTTTCAAAAGGAAAAAGACAACCAAAAAGAACATCACGTGTTGCGGTTTATTGGAGATTTACATGGAGACTTACAGAAGTCTAAAGGTGAGTTAGAAGTGAAATTAGTTTCAGTTCCTATAAATTCACCTTTAGGGAGTTTAAAAGGTTCTGATGCCATTTTTGAAATTTTCACTGAATCATATGGGGATCAACCTATCGTAATTCAAGGAGCAGGAGCAGGAGCTAAAGTAACAGCAAGAGGTGTTTTTGGAGATATTTTACGATTAACAAAGAATAATAACTAATAAGGAAACAAGAATTTTGAAATCAAGAGATAAGATACATCAGCCAGTCTTGTGAAAACGGGTGTTTGATAATGATTTTTCAGCTGATTTTAATATTCAAAAAAATAAATTATGAGTAACAATTTTGAAACCCAAGCGATAAGAACACAAACGGCACGTTCACAATTTTCTGAACATTCAACACCATTGTATTTAACGTCTAGTTTTGTGTTTGACGATGCTGAAGATATGCGAGCTTCTTTTGCAGAAGAAAAAGAGAAGAATTTATATAGTCGATTCTCAAATCCTAATACAACAGAGTTTGTAGATAAAATAGTAGCTATGGAAGGAGCTGAAGCAGGTTATGCTTTTGCAACAGGTATGGCTGCTGTATTTTCAACTTTTGGAGCCTTGCTTAGCGCTGGTGATCATATTGTTTCATGTAGATCTGTTTTTGGATCAACTCATAGTCTGTTTACTAAATATCTACCAAAATGGAACATTGAAACGAGCTATTTTAAAATTACGGAAGTAGCTAAAATAGAAAGTTTAATTCTACCAAATACAAAGATTTTATATGCAGAAACACCTACGAATCCTGCAGTAGATATTATTGATTTAGAATTATTAGGAAGCATTGCTAAAAAGCATAATTTATTATTAGTAATAGATAATTGCTTTGCCACTCCTTATTTACAAAATCCGATTAAATTTGGAGCTGATATTGTAATTCACTCGGCTACAAAATTAATTGACGGACAAGGAAGAGTACTTGGAGGTGTTGCTGTTGGTAAGGAAAAATTAATTCGTGAAATTTACTTGTTTTCAAGAAATACAGGTCCAGCAATGTCGCCTTTTAATGCATGGGTTTTATCAAAAAGTTTAGAAACGCTAAGTATTCGAGTGGACAAGCATTGCGAAAATGCTTTAAAAGTAGCTCAGTTTTTAGAAGAGCATCCAAAAGTGAATGTAGTAAAATATCCATTTTTACCTTCGCACCCTCAATATGCAATTGCAAAAAAGCAAATGAAATTAGGAGGTAATATTGTTGCCTTTGAAATTAAAGGAGGTATCTCTGCTGGACGAAATTTTTTAAACACCATTAAAATGTGTTCATTATCTGCAAATTTAGGAGATACAAGAACAATTGTAACACATCCAGCATCTACCACACATAGTAAATTAAGTATAGATGATAGGTTAGAAGTCGGAATTACAGATGGTTTGGTACGATGCTCGGTAGGTTTAGAATATATAGAAGATATTATCAATGATTTAAAACAAGCATTAGAAGAATAAAATATAATTTAAGTGTATTTTTGTGGTATGCTATCTAAGAAAACGAAATATGGTATAAAGGCATTAGCCTTTATAGCAAGACAAGAAAAAGGAAATATGGTACAAATAGCTACCATTTCTGAAAAGGAAAACATTTCACATAAATTCTTAGAGAGTATACTACTTACTTTACGAAAAGCCGGATTTTTAGGCGCAAAGAAGGGAAAAGGAGGAGGTTATTATATGCTTAAAGAAGCATCAGAAATTAAAATGACCGATGTTATTCGTACTCTTGAAGGCCCTATTGCTATGCTCGCTTGCGTAAGCTTAAATTTTTATGAAAAGTGTAGTGATTGTCCTGATGAAGACGCTTGTTCGGTTCATAAATTAATGATTCAAGTTAGAGATAATACACTAAAAGTTCTTCGTAACAATACACTAGCCGATTTAATCTAAATTTTTCACAATTTTTTATTAAAAAAGGTAAATGTTCTTTCATATGTCAAAGAACATTCTATATTTGCAAACTATTAACCTAGTAACCCTATAGGGTAATTATAATTAAGATAATGATTGAACAATTTATAGAGGGAAATAGTAATTACAAACTAGATAAGTTATCTGAAAACCCGCTAAGAAGTATCGTAAAAACAATTAGTTGGAGAATAATAGGAACATTGGATACTGTTTTTATCTCATGGCTAATAACAGGTGAGTTAACAATCGCTTTTTCAATAGGAAGTATAGAACTTGTAACAAAAATGGTGTTGTATTTCTTTCATGAAAGAATTTGGAATAATATAAAATGGGGAAAATAATGAGTATAGATTTATCAAAAATAAATAGTGAGTTAGCAGAGAAATCACCTAACGAAATTATTCAATGGGCATTGTCAGTTACAGATAAAGCAGTGGTAACTACGAATTTTCGTCCTTATGAAAGTGCTATTTTATATGCTGTTTCAAATGAAAAGAAAAACGTAGAAGTTATTTGGTGTGATACAGGATATAATACACCTCAAACCTATAAACATGCTGAGGAATTAAGAGATAAATTAAAATTGAATATTCAGTTATATGTACCAAAACAAACAGTTGCACATAGAAATGTGGTTTTGGGATTACCAACTGTTGAAGATCCTAAACATACTGAATTCACAGAACAAGTAAAGTTAGAACCATTTAAAAGAGCGATGAAAATTCATCAACCAAAAGTTTGGTTTACGAATTTACGTAAAGGACAAACTGCTTTTAGAGATAGCATTGATATTGTTTCAAAAAGTAAAGATGGAATTATAAAAGTGAGTCCGTTTTATAACTGGTCAGATGAAGAATTAGATAGATACTTAGAAGAACATTCATTACCAAATGAATTTAAGTATTTCGACCCAACAAAAGTAGAAAGTAATAGAGAATGTGGTTTACACATTTAAAAGAATTATAACATGAGTACAACAATAAAAGTAGGCGCTTTAGAAAGTGAAGCCATTTATATATTTAGAGAAGTAGTCGCTCAATTTGAAAAACCAGTGTTACTTTTTTCTGGGGGGAAAGACAGTATAACTCTGGTGCGACTTGCTCAAAAAGCATTTTATCCGGCAAAAATTCCATTTCCTTTATTACACGTAGATACTGGGCATAATTTTCCAGAAACGGTTGAATTTAGAGATCGTTTAGCGGAAGAATTAGGAGTTGAGTTAATCGTAAGAAATGTTCAAGATAATATAGATACAGGTAAGGTAAAAGAAGAAACAGGGAGATACGCTAGCCGAAATATGCTACAAACGGAAACGTTATTAGATGCAATTGATGAGTTTGGTTTCGATGCATGTATTGGTGGAGCGCGTAGAGATGAAGAGAAAGCACGTGCTAAAGAACGTATTTTTTCTGTTCGAGATGATTTTGGACAATGGGATGAGAAGAACCAACGTCCAGAGTTATTCGAAATGCTAAATGGTCGTATTGATTTAGGTCAAAATGTACGTGTGTTTCCTATTTCAAATTGGACTGAGTTAGATGTTTGGTCATACATACAAAGAGAAAATATAGAAATACCTTCTATTTACTTTGCACATAAGCGAGCTACTTTTTTAAGAGATGGTTTAATATGGTCGGCAGAAGATAGTGTGGTTTTTAGGGATGAAGATGAAAAGATAGAAGAAAGAATGGTACGTTTTAGAACAGTGGGAGATATGAGTTGCACTGCAGCCGTTTTATCTGAAGCTACTAATATAGCGACTGTAGTAAATGAAATTAGAGTATCAACAATTTCAGAAAGAGGTGCAAGAATTGATGATAAAAGATCGGAAGCCGCTATGGAAAAACGTAAACAACAAGGGTATTTTTAAAATATTCTTCATGAAATTTTAAGCGAAAGACAAATCATATTACAAGTTGCTTAGAGCGTAAAGCCTATAGCATATAGCATATAGCAAAATTAAAAGAATGAATGTATTAAAAATAGCAACAGCAGGAAGTGTAGATGACGGTAAGAGTACCTTAATCGGACGTATTTTATACGATACAAAATCTTTAACAGATGATAAATTAGAAGCGATAGAAGAAAAAAGTAAACAACGTGGTTTTGATTATTTAGATTTTTCTTTGGCTACGGATGGTTTAGTTGCTGAACGTGAACAAGGAATTACGATTGATGTAGCACATATTTATTTTTCAACTGCAAAAACCAGTTTTATTATAGCAGATGCACCTGGGCATATTGAGTATACAAGAAATATGGTAACAGGAGCTTCAACGGCTCAAGCTTCTATTGTATTAGTAGATGCTCGTAATGGAGTTGTTGAGCAAACATATCGTCATTTTTTCATCAATAATTTATTAAGAATTAAGGATGTTGTAATCGCTGTTAATAAAATGGATTTGGTTGATTATTCAGAAGAAAAATTTAATCAGATAAAAGGAGAAATTGAGTTTTTAGCGAGTAAAAGTGGATATAAAAATCAAAATATAACGTTTATCCCTCTTTCGGCTTTGCAAGGTGATAATGTTGTAAAAGGATCAGATAAAATGCCTTGGTATACAGGAGAAACTTTATTAAATCACTTAGAAAAGTTAGATTCAGAAGATGTGCAAGAGCAATCACAAACACGTTTTGCTATACAGACTGTAATACGACCAAAAACTGAAGAATATCACGATTTTAGGGGGTACGCAGGTAAAATTTATGGAGGAGATTTAGCGGTGGGAGATACTATAACTGTATTGCCATCAGCAACTCAATCTAAAATTAAAAGTATTCAGTTTTTTGATAAAGAGTATCAAAGAGCAGAAAGAGGAAGTTCAGTTACCATTACTTTAGAGGATGATGTAAATGTAAGTAGAGGGGATATGTTGGTGAAAGCAGGAGAAGAACCACAAATAGGTAAAGAATTAGCAGCAACTATTTGCTGGATGGATAAAACACCTTTGCAAGCTTCAGCAAAATACTTTGTTAAACATGGAGTAAATGATGTACAGGCAAAAGTAATAGAGGTAGCATCAATTATAAAAACTGATTTTTCGGGAACAGAAGAGGCTATAGCTGGTTTGTCATTAAATCAAATAGGGCAAGTAAGTTTAAAATTAAGTAAACCATTATTTTATGATTCTTATGAAACAAATAAAGCAAACGGTGCATTTATTTTAATTGATCCGAAAACAAATAATACGGCTGGAGTAGGATTCATCCAATAATAAAAAATAAAAGCTGAATTATGGCCATTATAATAACCGACGAATGTATTAATTGTGGAGCCTGTGAGCCAGAATGCCCAAATACCGCTATTTATGAAGGTGCTGATGATTGGAAATATAGTGAAGGAACTTCATTAACAGGAAAAATAAAGTTAGTGAATGGAATTGCAGTAGATACAGAAGAAACACAAGAAGCAGTTTCAGATGAATATTATTTTATAGTTCCAGATAAATGTACAGAATGTAAAGGGTTTCATGAAGAGCCTCAATGTGCGGCAGTATGTCCGGTTGATTGTTGTGTGCCAGATGACAATCATATAGAAACTGAAGAAGAATTATTGGCAAAACAAAAATTCTTACATAATTAATAAGTAACGCTTACGAGCTTTAAGAGATATAGTAATGCAAAGTTTTAGAACCGAAATAGAGAACCCAATTGTAGAAAAAGACATTCTAGAATTAGAACGTAAAATCCATTTATTTAAAGAAGGGGAAATAGATGAAGAACGCTTTCGTAGTTTACGATTAGCCAGAGGAGTTTACGGGCAAAGGCAATTAGGAGTACAAATGATTCGTATTAAGTTGCCTTATGGGAAAGTAACTAGCGAACAATTACATAGAATAGCAGATGTCTCTGACGAATATTCTCGTGGACGTTTGCACATAACTACACGTCAAGATATACAAATTCACTATGTCAGTTTAGATAGAACACCAGAGTTATGGGCGCAGTTAGAGAAAGATGATATTACTTTACGAGAAGCTTGTGGTAATGCCGTACGAAATGTAACAGCGTCAGAAACAGCAGGAATTGATGTAAACGAACCTTTTGATGTATCACCGTATGCACATGCAACATTTGAGTTTTTCTTACGTAACCCGGTTTGTCAAGAGATGGGAAGAAAATTTAAAATGTCATTTTCAGGAACGGATGAAGATACAGCATTGAGTTTTATGCATGATTTAGGTTTTATAGCTAAAGTTAAAACTATAAATGGTAAAGAAGTAAAAGGATTTAAAGTAATGTTAGCAGGTGGTTTAGGTTCACAACCTCGTCATGCCGATGTGTTTTATGAGTTTTTGGACGCTGATTTATTAATACCAACTATCGAGGGTGTTTTACGCGTATTTGACAGATATGGAGAACGTAGTAAAAGAGCAAAAGCACGCTTAAAATTTTTATTAAAAGATTTAGGAGTACCAGCTTTTGTTGAATTAGTAGAAGCGGAGAAAAAAGCATTGGCTTATCAAACATACCCAATAGATACAAAAACGTTTGAGAAAGCAGTTGTTTTTGAAACAACTGAAATCCCTAAGGTTACGGTTGAAGATAAAGAAGTATACGAAAGTTGGAAAGCAACAAATGTAATTCAGCAAAAACAAGAGGGTTTATTTGCAATTGGTATTAAAGTCCATTTAGGCGATTTTTATACGGATAAAGCTCATTTATTAGCAGATTTAATTAAGAAATACGGTGCAAATGAATTGCGATTTACATTGCGTCAAAACATCTTAATTCGTCATGTACGTGAAGAGCTATTACCACTTTTTTATGTTGAATTAAAAAAGTTAGGTTTTGTAGCGTCTGGGTATAATACCATAGCTGATATTACTGCATGTCCTGGAACAGATACTTGTAATTTAGGTATTTCAAGTAGTACAGGAATAGCGGCAGAGTTAGAGCGTGTTTTAAAAACGGAGTATCCTCAGTATGTAAACAATAAAGAAATTACTATTAAAATTAGTGGTTGTATGAATGCCTGTGGACAACACAATATGGCACATATTGGGTTTCAAGGAATGTCAATAAAAGTAGGTGCTTTATTAGCCCCAGCTTTACAAGTATTAATTGGAGGAGGAGTACCAGGAGATGGTCAAGGACGTTTTGCTGATAAATTAGTAAAAGTACCAAGTAAAAGGGGGCCAGAATCATTGCGTGTTTTGTTAAATGATTTTGAAATAAATAAGGAAGAAGATGAAGAGTTTTTAAGATATTATGATAGAAAAGGAAAAACATATTTCTATGATTTGTTAAAACATTTATCAGATACGACAAACTTAACTCAAGATGATTTTATTGATTGGGGACAAAGTGAAAACTATATAAAAGCAATAGGTGTAGGTGAATGTGCAGGTGTTGTTATCGATTTAATCGCAACCCTGTTATTTGAGAGCGAAGAGAAATTAGAAAACGCTACTAAAGCGATAGAAGAGAAGCAATGGTCAGATAGTATTTATCATTCTTATGCGGCCATTATAAATACGGCAAAAGCATTGTTAACTGCAGAAGGCGCAAAAACGAATACGCAAGCAGGTATTATTAACAGTTTTGATGAGGTGTTTATCATTACTAATAAAATAGATTTAGATAGCTCGTTTGCAGATTTTGTGTATCAAATCAATACGATTGAACCAAGCGAAAATTTCGCAAAAAAATATGTAGCTGAAGCTAAGGCATTTTATACAAAAGTTGATGCTTATAGAAAAAATGTAGTAGCCATTAGTTAAAAGAATAATAGAATGAGAAATCAAGCTAAATTAACAGTAGTAGGAGCAGGACCAGGAGATGTAGATTTAATTACATTAAAAGCGATTAAAGCTTTGAAAAAGGCAGATGTAGTTTTATACGATGCTTTGGTAAATATGGAGTTATTAGAGTACGTAAATCCAAATGCTGAAATAATTTTTGTTGGAAAACGTAGAGGTTGCTATCGTTACCAACAAGAACAAATTAACGAGTTAATTGTCGCAAGAGCACATTCACACGGTCATGTAGTACGATTAAAAGGAGGAGATCCATTTATTTTTGGACGCGGTGCAGAAGAAATGGAATACGCAGCAAAATATGGAGTAGCAGTTGCAGTGGTTCCGGGAATATCATCATCATTAGCAGTACCAGCGTATCAAAATATACCATTAACAAAAAGAGGAAGTGCTGAGAGTTTTTGGGTAATTACAGGGACAACTAAAAACCATCAAATTTCTAGTGATATAGCTCTAGCGGCTAAATCTAGTGCAACTGTAGTTATTTTAATGGGAATGGGGAAGTTACCAGAGATCGTCCGATTATTTCAAAAAGAAAATAAAAATGATTTACCAGTAGCTATTATTCAAGATGGTACAACGGATCGTGAAAAAGTAGGGATTGGAACGGTGAATACCATAGAACAAGTAGTTGCAGATAATGAATTGCAAAACCCCGCGATTATCGTATTAGGGGAAGTTGTAAAACATAGAAATGGATTGCATAAGATTCAAGAAGAAGTGCAAATTCAAGAGGCTATTTAATAAATAGTTAAAGAACTAATTTGGACTACTTTAAATTACAAACTAAATGAACACAGAAAGAAATAACTTATATCCTATTTTTTTAAAAGTACATCAATTAAATGTGCTTTTGGTAGGAGCGGGAAATGTAGGTTTAGAAAAGTTGACTTTTTTATTAAAATCAAGTCCAGATGCTAAGGTGCAAATTATTGCTCCAGAAATACATGATGAGGTTAGACTTTTAGCAGATAAACATCAAGTAGAAATTATAAAATCACATTACACTAATAATTCCTTAGAAGGAAAGGATTTGGTAATTGTTGCGACTGATATAGCGGAAATAAATCATCAAGTTTATTTTGATTGTAAAGCGAAAAATCTATTAGTAAATGTTGCGGATACACCAGCCTATTGCGATTTTTATTTAGGAGGTATTGTAACCAAAGGAAATGTGAAAATAGCAATTTCTACAAACGGAAAGTCGCCAACAACAGCAAAGAGGTTAAGACAGTTTTTTGAAGAAGTAATCCCAGAAGACATCAATGAATTAGTTCAGAATTTAAATAGGTATAGAAAAACAATTAAAGGGAGTTTTGAGAATAAAGTTGAACAGTTAAATCAATTAACAAAAAGTTTAATAAGTTAATGTCATTGTAAACAACGTAAAGAATTTTACTAATTCATAGAGGAAATTGTTTCGTCATTATTACTAGCAAAGACAAAAAATAAAAGAAATAAGGTTCCTGTTTCACAGGAATAACAGAAATACCAATGATACATACAGATATATTAATTATAGGCGCAGGCCCAACAGGTTTGTTTACCGTTTTTGAAGCAGGATTATTAAAATTAAAATGTCATTTAATTGATGCATTACCACAACCAGGTGGTCAATGTTCAGAAATATATCCAAAGAAACCTATTTACGATATCCCTGCATATCCAGAAATTTTAGCAGGTGATTTAACTAATAATTTATTAGAACAAATAAAACAATTCAAACCTGGTTTTACTTTAGGAGAACGTGCTAATACTATTGAAAAACAGGAAGACGGAACGTTTATTGTAACAACGAATAAAGGTACAAAGCATCAAGCACCGGTAGTTGCAATAGCAGGTGGATTAGGAAGTTTCGAGCCTCGTAAACCACCGATACCTAATATTGCAGACTTTGAAGATAAAGGAGTAGAATATATTATTCGTGACCCTGAAATTTATAGAAATAAAAAAGTGGTAATTTCGGGAGGTGGAGACTCTGCTTTAGATTGGGCTGTTTTTTTATCTGATGTCGCTTCAGAAGTAACTTTAATTCACCGTAGAAATGAATTTAGAGGAGCTTTAGATAGTGTAGATAGAGTACAGGAACTAAAAAATTTAGGAAAAATTAATTTAATAACTCCTGGAGAAGTAAAAGGCATTTTAGGAAAAGAACATTTAACAGGAGTGGCTGTTGAAAGGAAAGGCGAAGCCCCTTTTATAGTAGATACAGATCATTTTATTCCGTTATTCGGCTTGTCTCCAAAGTTAGGTCCTATTGGAGATTGGGGATTAGAAATTGAAAAAAATGCTATTAAAGTTAATAACGCATTAGATTATCAAACCAATATTCCAGGTATCTTTGCAATTGGTGATGTAAATACGTATCCAGGGAAATTAAAACTTATTTTGTGTGGGTTTCATGAGGCTACTTTAATGTGTCAAAGTGCTTATAAACGAATTCACCCAGATAAAAAGTACGTAATGAAATATACTACTGTTGGAGGAGTAGAAGGTTTTGATGGTACTAAAAAAGAGGCACCAAAGGCGGTAATAAAAGCTATTCAATAAAATGATTTAATAAGTATACAATGTCAGACATCAAAATAAAAATAACAGACAGAGAAGGAGTACTTCATGAAATTTTAGCGCCAACAGATATGGCAATGAATTTAATGGAAGTTGTTCGCTCATATGAACTAGCTGAAGAAGGTACAATTGGTATTTGTGGAGGTATGGCAATGTGTGCTTCCTGTCAATGTTATGTGAAATCTGAACATGAATTACCAGAAATTGGGGTTGATGAAGATATGATGTTAGCGGAAGCATTTCATGTAGAAGATAACAGTCGTTTAGGGTGTCAAATTCAAATGAGACCAGAACTAGAAGGATTAGAAATTGAACTAGCACCAGAAATGTAATATGTCATTAAAAAATTATACGCTTACATTAAAAGATACTGTAGAAGAGTTTACAAAGAAGTTATTCTATGCGCTTTTTGATGAATATTATTATCAAGAGAATATAAAAAATATAGAAGGGTTATTCCTAAAGATAACGAGAAAGCTATTAATAAAAGATACGATTACTATTTGGGTCGATTACAAGGAAACATTTAAAGAAATCCGTCAAAAATTAGATTTAGACGCTATTGCTTTTGAGCAAACAGATCCTGCTGCAAAAAGTTTAGCTGAGGTTTATTTAGCATACCCAGGTTTTCATGCCATAGCAGTTTACCGTTTAAGTCATGAATTAGTAAAGTTAAATGTACCTATTTTACCAAGAATGATGAGTGAATACACACACGGATTAACAGGTACAGATATTCACCCAGGAGCAACGATCGGAAATTCATTTTTTATAGATCACGCTACCGGAATTGTTATTGGAGAAACGACATTGATAAAAGATAATGTAAAAATATATCAAGGAGTCACTTTAGGAGGAATTCAAGTTAAAAAGAGTTTAGCTGAAACAAAAAGGCATCCAACAATAGAAAATAATGTAACTATTTATGCGAATGCCACTGTTTTAGGAGGTGAAGTTGTAATAGGTGAAAGTAGTATAATAGGAGCTAATGTATGTGTTACTGAATCAGTGCCGTCAAAATCGCTAGTGATATATCAGTCAGAAAATAAAATCGTTTCAATAGAAAAAGTTTAAATTATGAATGCAAAAAAAATAACCGATTTTGTAGGGAATACTCCTCTAATTGAAGTGAGTAATATTCTTAATAAAAAAGGCGTACGCTTGTTTTTAAAGTTAGAAGGAAATAACCCAGGAGGGAGTGTTAAAGATAGAGCAGCTTATAATATGATTTTTGAGGCTTTGAACCGAAGAAACATAAAAAAAGGAGATCATCTGGTAGAAGCAACTAGCGGAAATACGGGGATAGCTTTAGCTTTTATTTCAAAAGTACTAGGGCTCCATATGACGTTAGTAATGCCCGAAAATGCGACTGAAGAACGTGTAAAAACAATGAAAGCTTATGGAGCAGAGGTATTGTTAACACCTAAAGAAGAAGGCATAGAAGGAGCAAGAGATTTAGCTCAAAAGTTACGATATAAAAAAGGGTATTTTATGCTAAATCAGTTTGAAAACAACGATAATTGGAAAGCACATTATAAAACAACGGGGCCCGAAATATGGAAAGATACCGAAGGTGAAATAACGCATTTTGTATCAGCTATGGGAACGACAGGAACTATTATGGGAGTTTCTACGTATTTGAAAGAACAAAATCCAAAAGTTCAAATTATTGGAGCACAGCCAACAGATGGTTCAAGTATTCCAGGTATTAGAAAATGGTCAAAAGAATATTTACCTAAGATTTTTGACCGATCTAAAGTTGATGAAATTATTGAAGTAAGTGAAAATCAAGCCCGAAATATGACACGTAAACTGGCAAGTCAAGAAGGTGTTTTTGGAGGTATGAGTAGTGGAGGGGCTGTGCATGTAGCACTTCAAGTAGCTGAAAAAATAGAAGAAGGGATTATTGTTGCTATTATCTGTGATATAGGCGATAGATATTTGTCTTCTAATTTATTTAATTATTAAAAATGATGTAAATCAAAAAAATAATACGTTAATTTGTACTTTAGTTCATTAACTTAATACGAATGTTATCAAGAAAGGTGGAGGGATTAGACCCGTTGAAACCTTAGCAACCCTTTGTGCAAACAAAGAAGGTGCTAAATTCTACTTTAATGCTGTTATGAATACAGTATTTAAGAGAGATAACGGAAAGAACTTTCCTCTTTTCCTGATAACTTCTACTATACAATATCAGGAATGTCAAACATTTACAAAGAAATACAAAAAAGAATTCTCGTGCTCGATGGAGCAATGGGAACCATGCTTCAGGCGTATAAATTTACTGAAGAAGATTTTCGTGGAGAACGTTTTAAAGAATATCCAACTTCATTAAAAGGAAATAACGACTTACTGTCGCTTACTCAACCCGCCGCAATTAAAGAAATACATGGAAAATATTTTGCGGCAGGAGCAGATATTGTAGAAACCAATACTTTTTCTGGAACTACTATTGCTATGGCAGATTATCAAATGGAAAATTTGGTATACGAACTGAATTATGAATCTGCGAAAATTGCCAAAGAAGTTGCAGATGAATTCACTGCAAGAGAACCACACAAGCCTAGATTTGTAGCTGGTTCAATTGGACCAACCAATAGGACGGCGAGTATGTCTCCAGATGTAAACGATCCTGGGTATAGAGCCGTTACTTTTAATGAATTGCGTGTTGCTTATAAACAACAAGTAGAAGCGTTGTTAGATGGTGGTTCTGATCTTTTATTAGTCGAAACTGTTTTTGATACCTTGAATGCAAAAGCAGCTTTGTTTGCTATAGAAGAAGTGAAAGCTGAACGAGAAATTGAAATTCCGATTATGTTAAGTGGTACAATTACCGATGCCAGTGGTAGAACATTGTCTGGACAAACAGCAGAAGCTTTTTTAATATCTGTATCTCATATACCATTATTGTCTGTAGGGTTTAATTGTGCCTTAGGAGCTAATTTATTGCAACCACATTTAGAAGCAATTGCATCAAAAACGGAATTTGCTGTTTCTGCACACCCAAATGCAGGATTACCAAATGCTTTTGGAGAGTATGATGAAACTGCTGAAGAAATGGCAGATCAAATTGAAGAATATTTAAAGAAAGACTTGATTAATATTATTGGAGGTTGTTGTGGGACAACTCCAGAACATATATCAGCAATTGCCGAATTGGCGACAAAATACCAGCCAAGAAAATGCAAATAAAACAAGAGAAATATTTGAAGTTATCAGGTTTAGAACCGTTGATTCTAAATGAGTATAGCAACTTTATCAATGTTGGTGAACGCACAAATGTTGCAGGATCTCGTAAGTTTTTGCAATTGATAAAAGAGGAGCGGTTTGATGAAGCATTAGCAATAGCAAGACATCAGGTAGAAGGAGGAGCGCAAATCATTGATGTAAATATGGATGATGGTTTGATAGATGGAAAAGAAGCGATGATTCGTTTTTTAAACCTGATTGCAGCCGAACCAGATATTTGTAGAGTTCCGTTAATGATAGACAGTTCGAAATGGGAAATTATTGAAGCTGGACTACAAGTTGTACAAGGAAAATCTGTGGTGAATTCAATTTCTTTAAAAGAAGGAGAAGAAAAATTTATATGGGAGGCAACTCAAATTAAAAGATACGGAGCAGCCGTTATTGTAATGGCATTCGACGAAGTTGGTCAGGCAGATAATTACCAAAGAAGAATAGAAATAGCAGAACGATCGTATAGAGTATTAGTTGATAAGGTCGGATTTGCATCAGAAGATATTATTTTCGATTTGAATATTTTTCCAGTTGCTACAGGGATGGATGAGCATAAAAAAAATGCTCTTGATTTTATTGAAGCAACGCGTTGGGTGAGACAAAATTTACCAAATGTAAGTGTAAGTGGTGGTGTTAGTAATGTGTCATTTTCATTTAGGGGAAACAACACTGTAAGAGAAGCAATGCATTCTGTTTTCTTGTACTATGCGATTCAGGCAGGTATGAATATGGGAATTGTAAATCCAGCAATGTTGGAGATCTATGATGATATTCCGAAAGATTTATTAGAACATATAGAAGATGTTGTCTTAAATAGAAGAGATGATGCGACAGAACGGTTATTAGATTTTGCTGAAACGGTAAAAGGGGTTAAGAAGCAAGACGAAACTAAAATATTGGAATGGCGTAGTTTGCCTTTGCAAGAAAGAATTACCCATGCTTTGGTAAAAGGGATAGATGTTTTTATTGTTGAAGATGCAGAGGAGGCAAGATTAGCTGCGAAAAAGCCAATTGAAGTCATTGAAGGTCATTTGATGATTGGAATGAATGTGGTTGGAGATTTATTTGGAGCAGGAAAGATGTTTTTGCCACAAGTAGTAAAATCTGCCCGAGTAATGAAAAAGGCAGTTGCTTATTTAAATCCTTTTATAGAAGAAGAAAAAGGAGAAGAACAAAAGGCATTAGGAAAAATTCTAATGGCAACCGTAAAAGGCGATGTACATGATATTGGTAAAAATATTGTGAGTGTTGTTTTGGGGTGTAACAATTATGAAATTGTTGATTTAGGTGTGATGGTTCCGCCAGAAAAAATTATTGAAGCAGCCAAAAAAGAAAATGTAGATATCATTGGGTTATCAGGATTGATAACTCCTTCTTTAGATGAAATGGTGTATTTGGCGAAAGAAATGGAGCGTCAAGATTTCTCTGTTCCGTTATTAATTGGAGGTGCGACTACTTCGAAGGCTCATACTGCTGTTAAGATTGATCCACAATACAAAAACGCCGTTGTTCACGTAAATGATGCCTCTAGAGCAGTAACTGTTGTGAGTGATTTATTGAATAAAGAAACCAGTAAGGCTTATGTTACTAAGTTGAAAAAGGACTATGATGAGTTCAGAGAAAAGTTCTTAAAAAGAGGAAAAACCAAAGCGTATATATCAATTGAAGAAGCGCGTAAACGCAAATTTAAAATTGATTGGGATACTACCCCGATTGTAAAGCCAAAAGAACTTGGGATTCAAACTCTAGAGCAATTGAGTTTAAAAGAGATACTGCCTTATATAGATTGGAGTCCGTTTTTTAGAAGTTGGGATTTACATGGAAGATATCCAGATATTTTAACAGATGAGGTTGTTGGAGAACAAGCAACGCAATTATTTGAGGATGCTCAGGTGATTTTAAATAAAATCATAACCAAACAATTATTAAAGCCAAAAGGAATTTTTGGATTGTTTGAAGCGAATACAATCAACGATGATGATATTTCTATTCAGAAAAAAGGAGAAGAAATTGCTGTTTTTAGAACACTTCGTCAGCAGCTTAAAAAGAGAGAAGGCAAACCAAGTTTTGCATTATCAGACTTTGTGGCGCCAGCAACATCTAAAAAGCAAGATTATATGGGCGCATTTTGTACCGCAATTTTTGGTGCAGATGAATTGGCTAAAATATATAGAGATAAAGAAGATGATTACAATGCAATTATGGTACAAGCAATTGCAGATCGTTTTGCTGAAGGATTTGCAGAATATTTGCATCATAGAGTAAGAACGCAACATTGGGGGTATGCAGCTGATGAAACATTGTCAAATGCGGAATTAATTAAGGAAACTTATAAAGGAATTCGACCAGCGCCAGGATATCCTGCTTGTCCCGATCATTTAGAAAAAGAAACAATTTGGGATATATTAAAAGTAGATAAACGAATTGGAGTGACTTTAACTGAAAGTTTAGCAATGTGGCCAGCAGCAGCAGTTTCCGGATATTATTTCGCTAATGAAGAAGCTAAGTATTTTGGTTTAGGGAAAATCACAGATGATCAAGTGCGCGATTTTGCAAATAGAAAAGGAATCACCTTGGATAAAGCTAGAAAATGGTTGCATCCTGCGATAGCAGATAATTAAAAGATATTTAGAATGAGTGCAAAATTTATAGAATTAAATTTAAGAAGTCACATTATTTCTCATGGATATGATGTAAATAATAAAGAGGTCACTGAAGAAGTAATTTCGGAGAGTTTTTTTCCTAAAATAATAGCCGTCGGTAGAATAAAATCCATTAGCGACAAATATGTGTTAACTGATTACACAGATGGAAGATGGATTTATTGGGAGTATCAAGAGTCGTATGAATCAGTTAGAAACCAATTATTAGAATAAGATTCAATGATGTTGAATCTTAGAGAAGGATTCCGCATAAAATTTAGCATAGATGAAAGTAACAGAACATATAGAAAAAGCAAATGGAAAAACATTGTTTTCGTTTGAAATCATTCCACCAAAAAAAGGAAATAATATTCAGGACTTATACAATAATATAGATCCGTTAATGGAATTCAATCCGCCTTTTATAGATGTTACAACTTCAAGAGAAGAACATTTGTATATTGATAAAGGAAATGGGTTGCTTGATAGAAAGATAACAAGAATGCGGCCAGGAACGGTTGGTATTTGTGCAGCAATAAAACATAAGTATGAGGTAGATACAGTTCCACATGTATTGTGTGGAGGTTTTACAAAAGAAGAAACAGAATATTTGTTGGTAGATTGTCATTATTTAGGAATCGAAAATGTGATGGCTTTGCGTGGAGACGCAATGAGTCATCAACGATATTTTGAAGCAAGTAATGGAGGGCATCAGTATGCAACTCAGTTGGTTGATCAAATACAGTGTTTAAATGAAGGAAAATATTTACATGATGTGATTGAAGCTAGTCACAAAACAAATTTTTGTATTGGTGTAGCTGGTTATCCAGAGAAACATATAGAATCACCATCATTACAAACAGATTTAAAACGTTTGAAAGAAAAGGTAAATGCAGGAGCAGATTATGTGGTAACACAAATGTTTTTTGACAATCAGAAATATTTTGAATTTGTAAATGCTGCTAGAGAAATCGGAATTACTGTACCAATTATTCCAGGAATTAAACCCGTTGCTGTAAAACGTCATTTACAATTATTACCACAAGTCTTTAAAATCGACTTGCCAGAAATATTAATTAAATCGATTGAAGACTGTAAAAACAATAAAGAAGTGAGGCAGGTTGGTGTAGAGTGGTGTATTGAACAATCTAAAGAATTGTTAACCGCAGGAGTACCATTATTGCATTATTATTCTATGGGAAAAAGTGACAATGTAAAAGCAATTGCAAAAGCACTGTTTTAAATTTACCTTTTATTTTGAATAAGCTTCTTTTTTATAATTAGAGCAACAGGTTTGTTTTCGATTTTCGATTCTAACCAAGAAAGGATGTCTAAATATAAAAAGGCTCTTTTTTCATAGGGATGATTCTCATATGTTTTTAATCGATCATATGTTTTTTTCAACTCTCTTTTAATTTGGTGAGGAAACACGTCACCTAGCGCTTTTATCGATGAAATGAATTCTTTTTGGACCTCCTGAAGATTTTCCATTTTTAATAAAAAGCGGTAGGTGTCTTTAAATTGTCTTTCAAAACCATAATCCAAACCAGATTCATAATGTGCAATTAAACTTAAAATTCTAGCAAAACATTGTAAATCTTCGGCAACATGAATTTTTTTGGACTTAATAATTTTATTTAAATAATAAATACACTCTTTGTTTTTATTCATACCAAAGTACAGGCAAGCTATTTTATAATATAGTACAACAATATGGTGATTATCTAGCCTATTTTTATAGGTTTCAATTTTACTATTTATAGCTTCTACTAAATACTCTCCTTCAGAAAAACTACCTTCTAAAAAATGTAAGTGTAATTTGTTAGCATAGTAATATTGAAAAATAAGAATTTCAGTATTACTATTTTGTGGTATTAAATTATTTTCAATTTCTTCTTCAAATAAAGTAAGCTCCTTTTTAAATTTAGTATGATGCTTAATAAAAAAAAGACTTTCTAATAAATAGTTTTTTCCTTTTAAATAAAAAACTGGGTGAATTTCAATGTTTTTAGGTGCGTTTTTAAATAAATTCACCCATTTGTTGGCATATTTATAACTCTGAAGGAAATTCTGTGTTAAAAAACTATGCCATAGATTAGCTTTATATAACCAAAGTTTTTCTCTAAATCCTAAGTTTTCATATTTGTAATTTGGTAGTTTTGAATTAAAATATGAATTAACTTTTTTAAGCTCAGTATCATTTCTTACATATCCTGTTTTTAATAAAATTCCGTATAACTGTAATGATAAATTTGATAATTTACTTGTAATTACATTTTGCTGACTTAATTCTTTTGCTTGAATAGTTAATTCATCAGCTCTAGTATCGATACTTCTAGTTATATATTGGCTTTCAATGACTTTTTCGAATTCAACAATCTCATAAGCAATGTTTTTTTCCTCATTATCAATTGCTGTATTTTTGGCTTTGTCAAGTAGTTTTAAACTCTGTTTATATAATCCTTTTTGATATAGAATTGTTGCGAAATCAAGTAGTTCTCTTATTTGGATTCTAATATTTTTATGAGCAGGGTTCATTCGCAAACTAATTAGTATTTGCTTATATAAATGTGCTTTTAAATTAGAAAGCTGCTGTTTACTTACAATACCACTTTTTATAATTATTCTTTCATCATAATTTTTTTGCTTTTCTAAAAATTTGAAAAGGGAAAAAAATTTAGCATCATTATTACCCTCTAAACGACCAATATAAAGATTAAACTGACGTTTTTCTGATTTAGATAAAGATTTTATAAGAACAAAAAGAGTGTCATTTTGTTGATTGGATGGTGTAATAGATTTCATTGTAACTTTTTGTTTTTCAGTAGATTAACTTTATTTTGTTTTGTTTAAATATCGTAAGAGATAAATTTAAAAGAACCTATTAAAGAAACCAATATATACATTTGATTTAGATAAAAAAACTATACAGTCATCATGCAAGATAATAAAGTTCAAATTTTTGATACTACCCTTCGAGATGGAGAGCAAGTTCCGGGATGTAAATTAGATACAAATCAAAAATTGGTTATTGCTGAGCGATTAGATTTATTGGGTGTAAATGTAATAGAAGCTGGTTTTCCTGTTTCTAGTCCTGGTGATTTTAATTCGGTTTCAGAAATAGCTAAAATTGTAAAAAACGCTACAGTTTGTGGATTAACAAGAGCTGTTGAAAATGACATTAAAGTTGCAGCAGAAGCACTAAAGTATGCTAAGTTACCAAGAATTCATACAGGAATTGGAACAAGTGATTCTCACATAAAATTTAAATTTAATTCTACAAGAGAAAAAGTAATTGAACGTGCAATTGGTGCGGTTTCTTATGCGAAATCTTTTGTACAAGATGTTGAGTTTTATGCAGAAGATGCAGGTAGAACGGACAATGAATTTTTAGCACGTGTTTGTGAGGAAGTAATAAAAGCTGGTGCAACCGTATTAAATATTCCAGATACGACTGGTTATTGTTTACCAGAAGAATATGGTGCGAAAATAAAATATTTACGTGAGAATGTTAAAGGCATTGAAAATGTAATTTTATCTTGTCACTGTCATAATGATTTAGGAATGGCAACTGCCAATTCTATTGCTGGAGTTATGAATGGTGCTCGTCAAATTGAATGTACAATTAACGGAATTGGAGAACGTGCTGGTAACACTGCTTTAGAAGAAGTGGTAATGGTATTGAAACAACATCCATATTTGAATTTACATACAGACATTAACACTAGAATGTTATATGACACAAGTCTATTGGTTCGTGAAAGTATGGGAATGCCTGTACAACCAAATAAGGCAATTGTTGGTGCAAATGCATTTGCGCATAGTTCTGGAATTCACCAAGATGGAGTGATTAAAAACAGGAAGACTTATGAGATTATGGATCCTGCGGAAGTTGGAGTTAATGAAAGTGCTATTGTTTTAACAGCAAGAAGCGGAAGAGCTGCTTTAGCATACAGAGCAAAGAAAATTGGTTATGAATTGACTAAGATTCAACTAGATTCGGCATATACCTCATTTTTGGAGTGTGCAGATCGACAAAAAGAAGTAAAAGACGATGATATCCATGGTATCATGAAAAATATTAATAAAATTTCAAAAATAGCAGTTGCCTAATGGGGAAAACATTATTTGATAAAGTTTGGGATGCTCATGTGGTGGATACCATTGAAAATGGTCCACAAATTTTATATATAGACAAACATTTAATTCATGAAGTTACAAGTCCACAGGCTTTTAAC
This sequence comes from uncultured Tenacibaculum sp., assembly GCA_965364955.1. Classification (GTDB taxonomy): domain Bacteria; phylum Bacteroidota; class Bacteroidia; order Flavobacteriales; family Flavobacteriaceae; genus Polaribacter. Next base: position 25,206 of record CBDTZS010000034.1, read on the forward strand.
GAATTGAAACAACGTGGAATTCCTGTTGCTAGACCAGATAAAATTGTGGCTACAGCAGATCATAACACGCCAACGGTAGATCAACATTTACCAATCAAAGACGAGCTTTCCAGAAAACAATTGACACAACTATCAAAAAACTGTAAAGAGAACAATATTCCGTTGTACGATTTAGGTCATAAAAACAACGGAATTGTTCACGTTATTGCTCCAGAACTTGGTTTTACACAACCAGGAATGACTATGGTTTGTGGAGATTCACATACTTCAACGCATGGTGCTTTTGGTACAATTGCATTCGGAATTGGAACAAGTCAAGTAGCACAAGTATTTGCGAGTCAATGTTTGTTATTACAAAAACCGAAAAGTTTGCGAGTTTCTGTAAATGGAAAACTAAAAAATGGTGTTTTACCTAAGGATGTGATTTTATATATCATTGCGAAGCTTGGGACCAATTCTGGAACAGGATATTTCTGTGAATATGCAGGAAATGTGTTTGAAGAAATGAGCATGGAAGGTAGAATGACTGTTTGTAATATGAGTATTGAAATGGGTGCTCGTGGCGGAATGATAGCTCCTGATCAAACTACTTTTGAGTATGTTGAAGGAAAAGAATTTGCTCCAAAAGGAGAAGATTTCGATAAAAAAGTTGCGTATTGGAAAACATTACCAACGGATACTGATGCTGTTTTTGATCAAGAATATTCTTTTGATGCAGACGATATTGAACCGATGATTACCTACGGAACAAACCCAGGAATGGGGATTAAAATCACAGAAAATATTCCTGATTTTAACGATAGTTCTTTTGAGAAATCATTGGAATACATGAATTTCAAAAAAGGAGAAAGCTTAATAAACAAACCAATTAACTACGTGTTTATTGGAAGTTGCACCAACTCTAGAATTGAAGATTTTAGAATTGCTGCAGATTATGTAAAAGGAAAACAAAAAGCAGCAAATGTAAATGCTTGGTTGGTTCCTGGTTCACAAAAAGTAGCAAAACAAATTACTGAAGAAGGATTACACACTGTTTTTGAAGAAGCAGGTTTTGTATTAAGACAACCTGGTTGTTCTGCGTGTTTGGCTATGAATGATGATAAGATTCCGGAAGGAGAATATTGTGTTTCTACTTCTAATAGAAATTTTGAAGGACGACAAGGACAAGGTTCTAGAACCATTTTAGCAAGTCCGTTAGTTGCCGCGGCAACAGCAGTTGAAGGAAAAATTATTGACATTACTAAACATTTAAACTAATGGAAAAGTTTACAAAATTAACATCGAGAGCGGTTCCTTTAGCCACAGAAAATATTGATACAGATCAAATTATACCTGCTCGTTTTTTAAAAGCGACAGACAAATTGGGTTTTGGAGACAATGTCTTTAGAGATTGG
>CBDTZS010000035.1:0-26197 GCA_965364955.1 uncultured Tenacibaculum sp.
TTTTGCTTTTTGTAAGTGTTAATTTGTAGACTGAAATTCATTTGTTCATTATTTGTTCATTATTTCTATAAAACACACAAAAATGAACAGATATGAAAAATAAAACACCCTATTGAATAGGGTGTTTGGCTTGTAGGTGTTATGTTTATTGACTATTCCATAATCATGCTGTGGTAAACATTTTGAACATCATCATCTTCTTCTAGTTTTTCTAAAAGCTTTTCAACATCAACTTGTTGCTCTTCTGAAAGTTTACTTGTTGTAGTTGGAATTCTTTCAAAGCCAGAAGATAAAATTTCTACGTTATTATCTTCAAAAAATGATTGAATAGCACCAAATTGCTCAAATGGAGCATAAATAATAATTCCTTCGTCGTCGTTAAAAACTTCTTCAACTTCGAAATCTATTAATTCAAGCTCTAATTCTTCTAAGTCAACCGTAATATCTTCTTTTTTCACAGTAAAATTACAAACACGATCGAACATAAAAATTACTGAACCAGAAGTACCTAAGTTACCATCACATTTATTAAATATGGCACGTACATTAGCTACTGTTCTATTATTATTGTCGGTTGCCGTTTCTACTACGACCGCAATTCCATGAGATGCATAACCTTCAAATAAAGCTTCTTTATAATTACTGGTATCTTTATCAGTAGCTTTTTTAATGGCACGTTCTACATTATCTTTAGGCATGTTTGCAGCCTTTGCATTTTGCATTACAGCTCTTAATCGCGAGTTTGTATCGGGGTTTGAACCTCCATCTTTAATCGCCATTACAATATCTTTACCAATTCTGGTAAATGTTTTAGCCATTGCAGACCAACGCTTCATTTTACGTCCTTTTCTAAGTTCGAATGCTCTTCCCATTTCTTTTAAAATTTTGTTTACGCAACGGTAAATGTACCTATTGCATTAATTATTTACAATTAAAATCTTTTTTTGATAATCAGTTTATTTTCTTTTTCATCGTAAGCTCGCCATGTACCCGATTGTTTTCCGTTTTTATAGCTTCCTTTTAGCTTTATATTTCCGTTAGGGTAGTACATTTTGTAATTTCCATCTAACAAACCATCGTCTAGTTCTACTTCAAACTTTAATTTTCCGTCATCATAATATTCTTTATAAGCAGGAGCGCTTAAGTCTGAGGGATGAATCTCTTTAAGTATAAAAATTGTTTTTATCGTATTTGTAGTACTGGTATCTTTTTGTGATGCTAATTTTAACGTTAATTCTTTTTTTAATTGTTGTTCTAAAGTGATTTTCTCTTTTACTAACTTCGGATAATTAAAAGTGGTGGTTATATTACTTTTAAAAATATTCCCTTCAGAAGTTAACTGAATACCAAGTTGAGAGAAACAAATAATATAATCTTTGTGCTGTTTTATTTGAAGTTGCGTTTTTCTATCAACAAAACTTACTAAATCATTATAAACATAAGGAGTGTTTATGTAAGCGAAAATAGTAGATTTATCATCAAATAAATAATTAAACTCTTCAAATTCTTTAGATGAAGCTAGCGTGTAGTTGGTAATTTTATTGTTTATTATTTCTTTAAGAGTATTCGGACTCGCACTAAAAACAACAAAATCATCAATAATAGTAAAGTATGGTTTCTCCATTTTTTTAAACATATTACCTGCAATCATTTTAAAGAAACCTTTTAAATCTAAAAAGTTAATAGTGTGATTTTTATATGCAATTTGTTTAAATTGTAAAGGTGTCTTCTCTTTTATTTTAGAAAGAATAAGATTTAAATTTTTAGAAGCATCATCAATATCAGTAGTTTTAAAAATAGCAGCAACATCTTTTTTGTTTCTTGATAGCGAAGAGTTAAAGTGTATAAGTGCTACTTCGTTTCCTATCCAACTATACACATTCTCTTTTATGCTAATATCAAGCTTGTTTTCTATGTCTGTAATTTGTGTATTGTAGGCTTCGAACTCTTGAGGATTCTCTTTTTTTAGAGACTCAAAATTTTCTTGAAATAGCTCAAAGCTATCAAAAGCAAAACTTAAATAAAGAGCAGTGTTTTTTGGAGCAATAGTAGCTATCGATCTTTCTCCTTTTCCTGATTTTTGAATAGCAGTTAAATAGCTTTCTGAATTTTCTTTTACATTCGTATATCCATCGGCCTGAATAATGGTTCCTTCAATTAGAGAAACATCAAAGCCAGAATAATAGAGTGAGTTTTGAATATTTTTAATAGCGTTCTCATTCGTCTTATTCGTGAAACAAGAAAGGTATTTGTTTAAGTATTTATATTGAAAAAATAATTTAAAGAAACCATCATCTGGAGTTTCTTTCGTAATTTCTACAAAGTTAACATCTCTTCCTATTATTGGTTCTTGATATTGGTTTATTGAGTTTTCTATTAATACATGCGTATAAGAAGCTATTAATTGATTTTTAATAAAGGCAATATGTAAAGTTTCTCTTTTACTCTTGTCGTAAAGCTCTGTTATTTCGTGATTTTCATATACTCTTTTGGTAATTTTAAAACCATCGCCTGCTAATTTAGAAATACTACTTTTTAAGAAATTAAGTTTTGAAAGCTTTTCAAGATCAATCACATACAAAAAATCATAACTTTTAGGTTTGTAAACATGTGCAGATATTAGTACATCACGTTCACCAATAAAGTTTAGAATGCTTTTCTGCTCTTTAATAACTTTGTCAAGCGTATTTAAGCTTTTACTTATTTCATTAAAATAGGTGTTTTTTTGCAAGTGCTTCCAAATATCGCTAGCACTAATTTCATCCCAAGTGTCAATAGGTCTTTCGGTATCTAGAATAAAAACAGCATCATTAGGTATAAGATAGATAGGTTTAATATTATCTTCCTCAGCGAGTGTGAAAATGTATGTTTGGTATGCTAAAAAACCTAGAAAGGTTATTAGTACAGTCCATAAAATCTTTTTTCTCATAACTAATGATGTGTGAAATTATACTTGAATGATTCCTAAATTAAACTTCTTTTCAATAGGCGCATGATTTGCAGCTTCTATACCCATAGACACCCAAGTTCTAGTGTCTAACGGATTGATAACAGCATCTGTCCAAATTCTTGCAGCGGCATAATATGGAGAAATTTGGTTATCGTAACGCGATTTTATTTTATCAAATAATTCAGCTTCTTTTTCTGGAGTAATTTCTTCACCTCGTTTTTTTAACGATGCTTTTTCTATTTGCAATAAAACTTTTGCAGCAGAATTACCACTCATTACAGCTAACTCAGCACTTGGCCACGCAGCAATAAGTCTTGGGTCGTAGGCCTTACCACACATCGCGTAATTTCCTGCTCCGTAAGAATTACCAATAATGATTGTAAATTTAGGAACTACAGAATTACTTACCGCATTCACCATTTTCGCTCCGTCTTTTATAATACCTCCGTGTTCAGATTTAGAACCGACCATAAAACCAGTAACATCTTGAAGAAAAACTAATGGAATTTTCTTCTGATTACAATTCGCAATAAAACGAGTTGCTTTATCTGCGGAATCATTGTAAATAACACCACCAAATTGCATTTCTCCTTTTTTAGTTTTTACTAGTTTTCGTTGATTGGCAACAATACCAACTGCCCAACCATCAATACGACCGTAACCAGTAATAATTGTTTTTCCGTAACCTTCTTTATATTGTTCAAATTCAGAATTATCAACCAAACGATTGATGATTTCTAACATGTCATATTGTGCGTTTCTTTCTTTTGGAAGAATTCCGAAAATATCATCTTCATTTTCCTTTGGAGGAAAAGCTGCCGTTCTGCTAAAACCAGCTTTGTCGTAATCACCTATTTTATCAACAACAAATTTTATTTTATCTAAAGCATCCTTATCATCTTTAGCTTTATAGTCAGTAACACCAGAAATTTCACAATGTGTAGTTGCTCCACCTAAAGTTTCATTGTCAATACTTTCGCCAATCGCAGCTTTTACTAAATAGCTTCCTGCAAGAAAAATACTTCCAGTTTTATCAACAATCATAGCTTCATCGCTCATAATTGGTAAATAAGCTCCACCAGCAACACAACTTCCCATTATAGCAGAAATCTGAGTAATTCCCATACTGCTCATAATAGCATTATTTCTAAAAATTCTTCCGAAGTGTTCTTTGTCTGGAAAAATTTCATCTTGTAAAGGAAGGTATACTCCAGCAGAATCTACTAAGTAAATAATTGGTAATTTATTTTCAATAGATATTTCTTGTGCTCTTAAATTCTTTTTACCTGTAATAGGAAACCAAGCACCCGCTTTTACAGTTGCATCATTGGCTACAACGATACATTGTTTTCCACTTACATATCCCATTTTTACAACAACACCACCAGAAGGGCATCCGCCATGTTCTTTGTACATTTCCTCACCAGCAAAAGCACCGATTTCTATTGATTTGGTGTTATCATCTAAAAGGTAATCAACGCGTTCTCGCGCTGTCAATTTTCCTTTTTCGTGATGTTTATCAATACGTTTTTGTCCACCGCCTAATTTAACTTTGGCGAAACGTCTGCGTAAATCTGATACTAAAAGTTTATTGTGGTCTTCGTTTTTATTGAAGTTAAGATCCATTGTGAGTTATTTGTTTGCGAGTGCTAAAGTAAGAAAAACCTTGTATAATACAAGGTGCTTAGGTGTACGATTGAATGATGTTTTCTATGGTTTTTTCAATTTCTTTGTTTCTGTCTTGCTTAATTAAAATACGAGGTTCGGCAACACGTTCTTTGCAATTTTGAATAGCACAGGTTTCGCAAGTAATACCAACGGTTTTTTTAGTAAAAGTATCTTCTTTAAAAAATTGAATTTTTTTCTTTAAATGGGGAGAAAGTAACATACCAATACTTACACTACGATTGTTTTTTTCTTTGAAAGGGTCAGAAGTTGCTGCGGATAATACTAAATACTCATTTTTGGAATTATCGTAAGCAGATATTTGTATTCCGTAAGAAGAATTTTTATCTGTTGAGTTTTCTAAATCTTGAATTGTCTTTATAGAAACCCATCTTCTACAGTAGTGTTCATTATTTCTGTTGGCATGTGGAGCTTGCTGTTGTGTAATATGTAGTTCTTTTGATAGTTTAAAAGTTGAAGAGTTTTCTTCGTGAGTAAAACGTAAAAAAAACAAATTCTTTATATTAAAATGTTTAGGTAAAATATTGGTTAATCGTTGATAAAATGTTTCATCTGAGCAATTATAGTTCTTAGTGATTTTATGTAGCTGTAATGGTTGCCATTCTTTTAAAGAGAAAAAATGGGTGATGTTTTGTATAATACTTTCTTTAGGTATTATTAAGGCACCAGCAAAGTAAGAAGCGATAAAATTGTTTAGAACCTGATCGAAACTATCGAATTTTATCCAAGGAAATGTATACAAACGATTTTTAATTTGCATGTAATTATAAGCTATTTCTTTGGCGTAAATAAATGTTTTTTGAGCTTCACTTATGTCATTGTAAATGAGAAGTGTTTTGTTTTTTTGGATATAAATATTTCTTATTTCTGATAATTTTTGATGCTTAGAAAGTTCTTGATTATTAATAGTATAGCCATATTCTTCAATTAAGATGTCTTCAAGGTCTTTAGAGCTAATGGGCTTGTTTAAATTAATATGATACGCTTTAGCAAAAGCAATAACGCTATTTTCAATATCTTCGAAATAATTATTATGAGCTTCTTGGTATGAGCGTAAAGAGGCTAAGAAAAAACTTTCTCTAGTTAAATTATAATTTTGAGATATTTTTATAATGGTGCTAATAAATGCGTTTACTTTTGCAGGAGCATTGGCAACAATATCGATTAGTTTATTCTCTTTAATACCGAATATCTCTAATGGAATTTCCTTTAAAATTTTAGACTGCAAAATTTCACCAATAGGAGCTAAGTTTTTATCTAGTTTCAAAGAAACTAAATGATCGTAAGTAACTTCTAGTTTTTCTGAAAGAATTACAATTTTATCTGTTTTTGGATATTTTTTCCCTTTCTCAATTTCGTTTAAATAAGATTTAGATAAGCCAGTTAATTTTGCTAATCCGAAAAGAGATAGTTTTTTATCTGTACGTATTTGTTTTAATTTTAATCCAAAAACAAGTCTGATGTATTCTTCTTCCAAAGGTTTTTATTGAAAAGTTCGTAATTCAAAGGTATAAAAATTAGCGAATTAATAAAAATTTTCAAATTTTAATCATTTAGCGAACGTTCGCTTTTTGTTTTAATTTCTTTTTTATACTATTGATGTATCAATAATTAAAAATAAGTTATTATGAATCAGGATGTTTTGATTAAAGAAATTCAATGTGTAGGTTTTAACGAAGCCATTTATAAAAGTATTTTGACAGATGAAGCTAAAGTTTTTTTAATTAATCTTCATGAAGAATTTAATAAAAAAAGACTTAAATTATTGGAAGAAAGAGAAATAGATCAAGCTTATTTTAATATGGGTAACTACCCGTCTTTTCCTTTAGAAACAAAAGGGATAAGAGAAGGGGATTGGGTTTGTGCAGAACTACCAGCAGATTTATTAGACCGTAGAGTTGAAATTACTGGTCCAGTAGATCGAAAAATGGTGATAAATGCTTTAAACTCTGGTGCTAAAACTTTTATGGCAGATTTTGAAGATAGCAATTCTCCTAACATAGCGAATAACTTAGGTGGTCAGATTAATTTGCGAGATGCAAATAATAAAACAATTTCATTTCGTAATGATAAAAAAGATAAAACGTATTCATTAAATAATGTGACTGCAACTTTATTGGTAAGACCAAGAGGGTTGCATTTAAATGAAAAACATTTTATTATTGATGGAAAAGAAATGTCTGCCTCTTTAGTAGATTTTGGATTGTATTTTTTTCATAATATTAAAATTTTACAAGAACAAGGCTCTGCAACTTATTTTTATTTGCCAAAATTAGAGCATTATTTAGAAGCGCGTTTTTGGAATGATGTTTTTGTGTTTGCTCAGGATTATTTAAATATTCCTCAGAAAACAATTAAAGCGACCGTTTTAATAGAGACTATTACCGCAAGTTTTCAGTTAGATGAAATTATTTATGAATTACGTAATCACATGGCAGGATTAAATTGTGGTCGTTGGGATTATATCTTCTCATATATAAAAAAGTTTAGAAATCATACTGGTTTTATGGTTCCGAATAGAGATCAAGTAACTATGAATTCTCCATTTATGAGAGCATATTCTTTACTTGTTATTCAGAAATGTCATAAAAGGAATGTGCACGCAATGGGAGGAATGGCAGCTCAAATCCCTATTAAAAACGATGAAAAAGCAAATAAAATAGCTTTTTCGAAAGTATTTGCAGATAAGGAGCAAGAGGTGAAAAATGGACATGATGGAACTTGGGTTGCGCATCCAGGGTTGGTTCCTGTTGCAATGAATGTTTTTAATGAAAATATGACTACCAAAAACCAAATTCACGTTTCCAGAGCTGAAGTAAAAGTTTCTGAAGCAGATTTAGTTGAAATGCCAAAAGGAACAATAACTGAAGAAGGAATTAGAAAAAATATAAACGTTGGTATTTTATATATTGAAAGTTGGTTGCGGGGAAATGGTGCAGCTGCATTGTATAATTTAATGGAAGACGCAGCAACTGCTGAAATTTCAAGAACACAAGTTTGGTTGTGGTTGCATAATAATGTGCAGATTGTAGATGGTAGAAATTTCAACCTAGCAATGTATCAGTTATTAAAAAGAGAAGAGTTGGAGAAAATTAAAAATTTAGTTGGTGAGAGTCATTTTACAAATGGAAAATTTAACCTAGCAATCGAGTTATTTGACGAACTAGTTTTATCAAAAGAGTACAAAGAATTCTTAACGCTTTCAGCTTATAAATACATATAAAAAAAGTGTCTCGTAACTACGGCAATAGATTACGAGACGAAACTATCAAAATCTTGAAAACTCCAATAATTAAAAAACAAAATTATGAAAAATTTAGCACAAACTACTTATGGTTCAGCATTAGAAACTGTAAGAAACCTTAAAGCAAAATATGGTAATTCTTGGAATGCTATAAAGGTTGAAAGTGCCGCAAGAATGATTACTCAAAATCGTTTTAAAACTGGTTTAGAAATTGCTAAATATACAGCTGCTATTATGAGAAATGATATGGCTGAATATGATGCAGATTCATCAAAATATACACAATCGTTGGGCTGTTGGCATGGGTTTGTAGCCCAACAAAAAATAATTTCAATTAAAAAACACCATAAAACGACTAGTAAAAGTTATTTGTATTTATCAGGTTGGATGGTAGCTGCATTGCGTTCAGAATTCGGACCCTTGCCAGATCAATCGATGCACGAAAAAACAGCAGTTCCAAGCCTTATCTCTGAAATTTATGATTTCTTACGTCAAGCAGATGCTATTGAGTTAAATGATTTATTTAGAAGGCTTGAAAACGGAGAAAATGTACAAGATCAAATAGATAATTTTGAAACTCATGTGGTGCCTATTATAGCAGATATTGATGCAGGTTTTGGAAATGAAGAAGCAACTTATTTGCTAACTAAAAAGATGATTGAAGCTGGTGCCTGTGCAATTCAAATTGAAAATCAAGTTTCTGACGCGAAGCAATGTGGGCATCAAGACGGGAAAGTAACTGTGCCGCATGAAGATTTTATTGCAAAATTAAACGCTATAAGATATGCATTTTTAGAGTTAGGGGTAGAAGACGGAATTATCGTGGCAAGAACGGATTCAGAAGGAGCTGGTCTTACACAGAAATTACCGGTAAGTCAAGAACCAGGAGATTTAGCTTCTCAATATTTAGCTTTTGTAGAAGCTGAAGAGATCGCGATTGATGAGGCAAAAGAAGATGATGTTTTGTTAAAACGAGATGGAAAATTAGTTCGTCCTGTAAGATTAGCAAACGGTTTGTATAAATTTAAAGAGGGATCCAATATTGACAGGGTAGTGTTAGATTGTGTTACTAGTCTTCAAAACGGAGCAGATTTATTATGGATTGAGACTCCAACACCACATATTGGGCAAATAGCTCATATGGTAAATAGAATAAGAGAAGTTATACCGAATGCGAAGCTGGTTTATAATAATTCTCCATCTTTTAATTGGACATTGAATTTCCGTGGTCAAGTGTATGATGCAATGTTAGCTGAAGGCAAAGATGTAACGATATATGACAAATATAATTTAATGGATGCTTGGTACGATGGTTCAGAGCTTTGTGTACTTGCGGATGAGAAAATTCGTACGTTTCAAGAAGAAAGTGCCAAAAATGCAGGTGTTTTTCATCACTTAATAACCTTACCTACATATCATACAACCGCACTTCATATGAGTGATCTTACCGAAGGCTATTTTGGAGAAGAAGGAATGTTGGCGTATGTAAAAGGAGTGCAAAGACAGGAAATTAGAAAGGGAGTATCGTGTGTAAAACATCAAAAAATGGCAGGTTCTAATCTTGGAGATGATCATAAAACATTTTTTGCTGGTGATAATGCTTTAAAAGCAGAAGGAGAAAAGAATACCTCTAATCAGTTTGAACTTGATAGTCAAAATACTGAAATTGAAACAATGGTAGTTGCAGTTTAAAGTGGATTTATTAATACGTGATTTCTCCTATTATGCTTGGTTTTGTAAAGTTGTTTGTTCTGTATATTGGAAAATTTTTAAATGATTTATTTATGATAAGAATAAAATTGATAAGTAGTAGTTTGTAATTTTTTTTGAAGTGAAACTCCAGCTAAAGCTGGAGTTTTTTCATGAGTTTTTTATGAGTTTGTGTTTAGTTCCATTTTAATGTTACATCTTTTATAGGGGCAGTCTTTTTCTACAGAAATTTCAACAAAACCATACTTTTTATAAATATAAATAGCATTTTCAAGTTTCGTATTTGAATACAGTATCAGCTTGTTAAAATTATTTTTTTTAGCAAAATCTATGCATTTTTGCATAAGATGTTGTCCTGTCTTATGACCTCTATGTTTTGGTGAAACGGCCATTTTTGTCAATTCAAAAGCAGCATTTTCTTTCATAGGCATTAATGCAACAGTACCAATTATTTCGTTATTCAACTTTGCGAAAAATATATGTCCTCCTTTGTTAATAATGTATTTATCAGGATTGCTTAATACTTCATCATCATATGGTTCAACATAAAAAAAAGTTTTTAACCATTCTATATTTAAATCATAAAAATGAGGGGCATATTCATTTTTAAAAGGTACAATTTCTAGTGTATTTGTTTTCTGGGTATTCATTTGTATATGTTCTGTAATTGCTATGTTAAAAGCTTTTGTATTAAATTTTTCTTCTAGGATATTTAAATGTTCAGCTAAAGAGTTTGAAGAAATATTGGTATATTCTTTAATTATATGCTCAATACTGTTCCAAATAGGAGTAATATTTTTAATCAAATTTTCACCTTTTTTAGAAAGTAGTATCACTTTCTTTCGTTTATCAAGTTTATCTTCTTTAAATAGAATCAATTTCTTTTTAAGGAGCTTATTGATTGCCTGTGTTGTAGCCGGCTGAGAAATATGTAAGCTATTTGTTATTTCAGTATTTGTAACACCATTCTTATTTTTTATAATCTTAAAAGAAGGAAATAAATAAGGATCAAAGTCAATATTGAAGGTATCATAAACCAATTGAGTTTCTCGCATCATGTATTCACTGACTCTTTTTAATCGAGATCCTATTCCTATCTCACCTAAACCTTTTAATGCTTCCATAGATATTAATAATAAGTATTTATATAAGTACTTATGCAAATGTATGGTTTTTTTTAATCTTTAAAAAGAGTTTGTAACTATTTTAAACCCCTTGAAAATAGTTGCCATGGAATATAAAAATATTTTTTGTATATTTGTTTAGAATTTAAAACTAATTAAAAATGAAACGAGACAAAATAATATTTTATGCAGCAACTGGTTTACTAACGTTATTACTATTATTTTCTGCCGGAATGTATTTTTTTAATCATGAAGAAGTAGCAGGTATGTTTACAAGCTTCGGTTATCCAACCTATATTATTTATCCATATGCGGTTGCTAAAGTTTTAGGAATTATTGCTATTTGGTTTATCGCTAATAAGACAGTTAAAGAATGGGCATATGCAGGATTTTTCTTTGCGTTTATATTTGCTTTTTTTGCACATATAATGATAGGTGATGGTGAGCAGATGGGAGCAGTAATAGCAATGGTGTTATTAGTAGTTTCATATATTTATAATAAAAAAGTAAATGGCTAACAATCCAACTTCAGAAGTAACTCTAAGTAATCGTAATTATTTAGCAGAAGCAAAAATGAGAAATCACTTTGCGGTAATCGATGAGCCTTTAGATAAAGGTGGTGATGATAATGGACCAACCCCTGTTGAATATTTACTTACCGCAATTGGTAGTTGTGTTTCAATAACCTTACGAATGTATTCGGAACGTAAAAAGTGGGATGTTGGTAAAATAACAGTGAATGTAATTCAGAAAGAAGAATTAACTTCAGAAGGAATTAAAAAGTCGTTAGTAGAAGAAATTTCATTTGAAAAAGAAATTACAAAGAAACAACGAGAAAAATTATTGGAAATAGCAGGAAAATGTCCGGTTGCTAAAATGGTAAAAGGAGAAACCGAAATAGTGAGCAGTATTCAGTAAAAAGTATCTAGTTGTCAGTTTGAGTGAATTTGAATTGACAAGGAAAAAATAAATTAGTATTGAGAACAAAAATTAAATAAATGAAAAATATAGTAGCTTTTGCAGGTAGTAATAGTAAAAAATCAATCAATAAAGAATTGGCTATTTATGCTTCTAGTTTAGTAAGTGGAGTAGAAACAACAATTTTAGACTTAAATGATTTTCCGTTACCAGTTTACGGAATTGATGAAGAAACTGAAAATGGAATTCCAGAAAAGGCCAAAACAATTTTTGATTTAATTCAAAAAACGGATGGAGTTGTTTTATCATTAGCAGAACACAATGGGAATTTTTCAGTGGCATTTAAAAATGTATTCGATTGGATGTCTCGTATAGAACAGAAATTATGGAACAATAAACCAATGTTATTAATGGCCACTTCTCCAGGAGGAAGAGGCGGAGCATCTGCTTTATCAATTGCTAAAAACGGATTTCCACATATGGGAGGTAATATCGTTGCCGATTTTTCATTACCAAGTTTTTATGATAATTTTAAAGACGGAAGCGTTGTAAATGAAGAATTAAATACACGCCTAAAAGAATCAATTATAACGTTTAAAAAATCATTATAACTACTTAAGTGAATTGACTTTATATTCCTTGGAGTTTAAAAATGTTTTTATGTAAATTTGTATTAGAAAAGAGATAAAAAATGAAGATTGTAATATACGGTAGAAAAGGACACGCACATACAGTAGCCTTTAAAAATTACTTACGAATGGCAGAGATTCCATTTGAATATAAAGATGTAGCTACTGATGAAAAAGCAAAACAACATACAAAAGAATTGTATGATGGAGTATTAAAATACCCAACATTATTTATTGATGGTACTATATATTTAACTCCGACTTCTGATGAGTTTAATAAAATACTTAAAGAGGCAAGTCTAAAAGGATAATTCAATTTATACTATCAACTAAAAATGGGAGATATTTCTAAAGACATAAAATCTAAGTTTCCAAATAATAAGGTAAAAGCATTGATCAATATTAAGTATACTGCAAATTGGTTAAGCAGTAACGAGAATGAGTTCTTTAAGCCTTACGGAATATCTCCACAACAGTTTAATATTCTTAGAATATTAAGAGGAGCGAAGGAAGCAATAAAAGTTCAGGTTATTAAAGATCGAATGATAGAACGTGCTCCGAATGCTACACGGTTAATGGATAAGTTATGTGATAAAAAGCTAATTGAAAGAATCCGTTGTGAACATGATAGAAGAGTTGTTTATATTAATATATCTAAACAAGGGTTAGCGCTATTATCTACTATTGATACCTCATTAAAATTAGATTTTTTAGAGAACCTTACAGAAATAGAAGCAACTCAATTAAGTAATCTATTAGATAAAATAAGGTAACAACTAATTATTTGAGTGTTTAAGGAGGATAAAATTTGTTTAAATATTTTCCATGGGGAATATTTGACGGGAAATTACTTTTTATTTGGATATCAGCATAGAGGAATTAAACCGAATTTGGTATCTCTCTGTGATAAAAACTAGTACAATGAAAAAATTAAAAACTATACAGCACAAAGTAGGAAGCCCGTTAGTAAACATGGGACCAATAAGGCTAAGGCAACCTTTACCTACTGAAGGAATTGAAAATGTTGATCCCTTTTTATTATTGCACCATTACGGACCATACGCAATTAGTCAGTTTAACAATCCGTTCGATTTAGGTCCGCACCCACACCGAGGATTTGAACCAATCACCTTATTATTTAAAGGAGAGCAATTACACAGAGATTCTTTAGGGAATGAAATGTTAGTAAAAGCAGGCGATGTACAATGGACTACAGCAGGAAGAGGAGTAATTCATGCCGAAGGACCATCAAAAGAATTTGTAGAAAGAGGTGGGGAGTTAGAAGGAATTCAATTATGGTTAAACCTTCCTGCAGCAAAAAAAATGATGCCAGCTAACTATCAGCATATAAAAAGCGAAGACATGCCGATAGTTGAAAATGAAGATAAAACAATTCAACTTAAAATAGTTGCTGGAGAGCAAGCTTCTAAAACAGGTTTAGTTAAAACTCAAACATCAGTAAATGTGTTCACAATCAAAACTAAAGAAACAGGAAATATGGATATAGAAATCCCTAATTTACATGAGTCTTTAGTCTATTTATTAGATGGTGAAATTTTGGTAAATAAAGAAGTAACCTTAAAAAAAGGAGCAATGCAAATGGTAACTTTCAATATAGAAGGAGAAGCCATTCAAATAACAGCAAAAAAAGAAAGTACATTATTGGTGCTTTCTGGTGAGCCTATCAAAGAGAAAATAGCTCAATACGGGCCCTATGTAATGAATACACAAACCGAAATTATGGAAGCTATGCGTGACTTTCAACAAGGAAAAATGGGGTATTTATATTAATTAGCATACATTTTTATTTTAGATTGTTATTATATGTTTCGTTCATTAAATAGCAATCGACTAATTAAAATTTGGTTAAAAGAAACAAACTTGTCGTCTAAAGTAACTATTGAAAAATATACCTAACTTAACAATTGTTAAGTTGGGTATATTTACATATTAACTAATCTTATATTTTTGAAAGCAATTACAAAATATTGGTTTTTAGAGGGATTTAATCTTTTTAGAAAACTTGGAATGTTCAATATGATGAAGATATGTGAAATTCTTGAAATGGAAAATATTGAAAAAGGAAATCTTATTTCACTTTCTTTAAGTCATAAAAATAGTATTTTCTTTCTAAAAAAAGGGAGCGTAAAAATTGTAAACACAACCAACGATACTGTAAAATATATAGTAAAACGGGGTAATCTTTTCGGAGAGCTTGCTCTTTATGATAAAGCTGCTGCTGCCGAAGAAGTTGCTTATGCATTAGAAGATTGTATAATATGTTATATAGAATCTGAAAAAATGGAAGAGCTAATGGAGAAGCATAAGTCACTCAAAAACGGAGTACTTAAGATTTATGGAATACGAATAAGAAAGTTAGAACGTAGGCTTCATGACTTACTTTATAAAGACAGTGCTACTAGGATTCAAGAATTCATTTTTGATTATGTAGAAGAGTTTGCTGAAAAGGATAAAACAGGAGGGATTGTTGCAAAAAACCTTTTATCACATAAAGAAATAGCAAACCTAACCAACACATCAAGACAGACCGTTAGTAATGTATTAAGTACACTACGAAAAAAAGGAATAATTAATTATGACATTAAATCAATATCAGTGAAATAGAATTTAACAATATTAAAATAAAAATGAACAAAATAATTAAGTATGAAAAAACCAATTTTAATTGCGCAAATAAGTGAGTTAATAAACAAACAACCTGTTCATGCACTCGTAAACGGATTAGATTTGGTCATTGTAAAATTTGATGATGATATTTCTGTGCTTTACGGAAGATGTTTACACAGAGGAGCTTTAATGTCAGACGGTCATGTAGAAGGTCATAACCTTATTTGTGGTGTACACGGTTGGGATTATCGAGTAGACTCTGGTGTTTCAGAATACAATAATAAAGAAGTACTTCATAAATTCTCTACCAAAATTGAAGGTGATGATTTAATGGTAGATACATTCGAAATCGATGCCTATTTAGTCAATAGTCCACAGCCATTTAATCGCGATGAATATTTGGGAGCTTATGCAGATACACATCCAGAAGATACAGAGCCTTACACTGGTTATATTAAAGAACTTGCTCAGAATGGATTAAAAAAATTAGGGCATCACGGATTTTCAGCATCAATGGGAGTCGATAGAAATACACTACCAAAATGGAATGATATTCAATTTTTGCCAGCACAATTAGCGTCAAGACCTTTATTAGATGATGAATCTGTTGCCACTAAAGTTGTTATTGGCCCAAGAGCAAAGAAACCATTGCATTTGGATATGCCACTTTTTGTAAGTGATATGAGTTTTGGAGCTTTATCTCGGGAAGCAAAAATAGCCTTAAGTAAAGGTGCAGAATTAGCCGGTACTGGAATTTGTTCTGGTGAAGGCGGCATGTTACCAGAAGAGCAAGCCAGTAACTCAAGATACTTTTATGAATTGGCTTCTGCTCAGTTTGGTTTTTCTTGGGACAAATTAGATAATGTACAAGCCTTTCATTTTAAAGGCGGACAAGGTGCGAAAACAGGAACTGGTGGACATTTACCCGGAAATAAAGTAAGTGGTGAAATAGCAAAAGTAAGAGGGTTAAAAGAAGGCGAAACAGCTATTTCACCGGCAGCAAACCCCAATTTTCATACCGTTGAAGATTTTAAAGTATTCGCGAATAAAGTACGTGAACGCACAGGAGGAATTCCTATCGGTTTTAAAATTGCCGCAAGTCATATTGAAAAAGATATACAATTTGCACTTGATGTTGGCGTTGATTACATCATTCTCGATGGCCGTGGTGGCGGAACAGGCTCTGCACCAACCATATTAAGAGACCATATCAATGTACCAACTATTCCTGCACTAGCAAGAGCACGAAAATATATGGATAAAGTAGGTGCTACTCATGTTACATTGGTTATTACTGGTGGTTTACGTGTTGCCGAAGATTTCGCAAAAGCAATGATGTTAGGTGCAGATGCTATCGCAGTTTCTAATTCAGCCTTACAAGCAATTGGATGTTTAGGAATGCGTGCTTGTGGATCTAACAATTGTCCTGTAGGAATTGCTACTCAAAAAGAATCGTTACGAAGTAGACTAATTATTGATTCATCTGCAAAGCAACTACATAACTTTTTTGAAGCAACCAACGATTTAATTAAAGTAGTAGCACGTTCATGTGGATATGATGATGTAACTAAATTTAATCACGATGATCTTTCAACTTTTGATAGGGATATGCACAAGTTAACAGGAATTAATTACGCTGGTATTTAAGAAGTGTTGTATTGCGAATAGGAAACCTGTAATTAAAACTATACGTTAACGACTGAAATCAAAATTTTCTAATTGAGAAGTGTAAATAATAATTTTAAAATAAAATAAAACAATGAGTTTATCAAGTCAGGAAAGTGAAATTTTAGGAAAAATGAATGAAGTGTTGGTGTTATTGTCTGAAGGTCAATTCATTAAAGCAATGACTGAGTATTTAGCGGATGATGTTCAGCTTTCTGAAGGTAATAATCCTCCAAAAATTGGAAAAGAACTGTGTCTCGCCGAAGAGGAAGAATTATTAAGTACTGTCGTTGAGTTTGGTGGTTATCATGTAATTAGTGGACCTGCGGTAAAAGGAGATACTACTTTTTATGAAGTTGTAATGGAGTTTAAAACCAATGATGGTGCTGCACATAGATTTGAGCAAACTGTACGCTCGCAATGGAAAGATGGTAAAATAATTAATGAGCGTTATTACCATGCATAATTAGCACTACTTAATATCAATCTAATTATTGTTTAAATTATTGTAAATTAGTTGATTAATGAAGTTTTTTAGGAGTAAGTCGGAGTGATATACATGTGGTTTTACTTGGCTTACTCCTAAAAAAGTCATTAAAACCATTAATTACCCTCTTGGTATTGAAACAGAAAAATAATCGTTGCGTAGTCATTTAAATCTTAGCGCGTTCTTTTGGATGTGATGATGTAACTAAATTTAATTACGATAACCTTTCAACTTTTGATAGGGATATGCACAAGTTAACTGGAATTAATTACGCAGAAATACAATAATATAATGGAAAACTGGTATTTACCCATAACATTAGTTCCTGGGATAGGTTTGCTAATTTTATCGACCTCTAATCTTATGGTTACTTTAACTAATGAGTTAAGTGGCTTTATTAAAGAACAATCAAAGGATGAATCCATAATTTCAAGAAAACTAATACAATTAAAAAGTTTAAATCGTACAATGGTATTGTTTTATATTGCTGTAGCTTGTTTAGCAATTGCTGGATTAATGGGTGGTTTACAATTAAGTTTCCTGAAAGATAGTGCCACTTATATAAGTGTAACAGGTATTGTTATTATGATTTTAGGATTATTATCCTTAATCAAATATTCTTATAAAGCTGTTAGTATTCGACAAGATCAATTCAAGACAAAATTTAATAAAAACTAAAAAAGATGGCAGTAACAAAAAAATGGTACAGTGTACTAAAAGATAAAAAAACATTACCCGAAGGACGTGTTCAAACAGTTACTGCTGGTCATCAAGGTATTTGTTTAACCCATTATAATGGTAAGTTTTCTGCACTGGATAATAAATGTCCACATCAAGGTGGTCCTTTAGGAGAAGGTTCTATTGAAAACGGAATGTTACGTTGCCCTTGGCATGGTTGGGATTTTGACCCATGTACGGGAAATTCTCCAGGAGGTTTTGATGATGGCATAAAAACTTTTGAGGTAAAAGAAAAAGGTGATGAAATTTTTATAGCAATAGAAGAAGAAGAAATCCATCAAGATACTATTTCAGATGTCATGATTGAAACAATGGTGAATTGGGGTGTTGATACAGGTTTTGGTATGGTTGGACATTCTAATTTAGCAGTTGCAGATGCTATGATGCGCCAAGAAAAATTAGGTAAATTCCAGTTTTTCGGAATTCGCCATGAAGGAGCAGCTGCATTTGCAGCTTCAGCATACGGGAAACTAATGGGTAAGCCAGCTGTTACTTTTGGAATTGCAGGGCCAGGTTCTACCAATATGTTTACAGGAATGTGGGATGCTAAAGTAGATCGCTCCCCAATGTTGGCAATTTCAGGTCAAGTGAACACACAAGTTATGGGAACTGGAGCATTTCAGGAAGTAGATCTAGTAGGTGCTTTTCAAACAGTAGCTAACTTTAATCATAGTGTGCAACAAAACTCAAAACATAGTGAATTAATGAGTTTAGCTATAAAAAGCGCCTTATTGAACAGAGATGTATCACATATAACATTTCCAGATGAAGTCGCTTTTATGCCCAAACCAAAAGGTGAAAAAGCACAAACTCCAGAAGGGAGAATTACACCTATGAACATTTCGCCACCGAGGCAAATGGTTGCAAAAGCAGTAGAGATGTTAGAAAGTTCTAAAATGCCTGCTATTATTGTTGGGCACGGAGCTCGTTTTCATATGAAAGCTATTACTGCATTTGCAGAAAAATTAAACTGTCCTGTAATAACAACGTTTAAAGCAAAAGGACAAATTTCAGATCATCACGAGTTGGGTTGTGGTGTATTAGGAAGAAGTGGAACACCAATAGCTTCTTGGTTTATGAACGAAAGTGACTTACTAATTGTATTTGGCGCTTCATTTTCAAATCATACAGGAATTACACCAAAAAAACCAATTATTCAAGTTGATTATGATCCAACCGCATTGAGTAAATTTCATAAAGTAGATGCAGCACTTTGGGGAGAAATTTCTGAAACCATATCTATTATAGAAGAGCAAACTGAAGGCAAATTGAATACCGTAGATAGACGTCCAGAAATTGTAAAACGGTGGAACATATGGCATGAAGAAAAAGCAAGTCGACTAAAAGATGAAAGTGCCATTGGATTAAGTTCTATCGCTGTTTTTGAAGCTATGAATAAAATCGTCCCAGACAATGCTGTTATTGCTGTAGATGTTGGAAATAACACCTATTCTTTTGGACGTTATTTTGAACCCAAAAATCAATCTATTTTAATGTCAGGTTATTTAGGGTCGATAGGCTTTTCATTACCAGCGGCAATGGGAGCTTGGGCAGCACAAGGAAAAGATAGACCTATTTGGTCGGTTTCAGGTGATGGTGGTTTTGGTCAGTATTTAGGAGAAATGATGACCTTAGTTAAATACAATATGCACATCAAGCACGTATTGTTAAACAACTCAGAAATTGGTAAAATCTCTAAAGAACAAAAAGCAGCAGAGTTAGACGTATGGAAAACATCTTTACACAATGCGAACTTTGCAAAATATGCCGAAAACTGTGGTGCTTTGGGTATTAGAGTCACAAAAATTGAAGAGTTACTACCAGCTTTAGAAAAAGTGAAGGCTCATAACGGACCCGCATTATTAGAAATAATTACTGACGCAACATTAATCTAAATAAAAAATAAATTAAAATGAATCAAAATTTAGAAAATGGTATTGCGGCGAAAGGATACGATGTAGTATCATTTTTTAATGGTAGTCCAAAGAAAGAATATCAAAATTTCAGTGCTAATCATGATGGAGGAAAGTATTTGTTTTCTTCAAAATAAAATAGCGATAAATTTGAAGTTTCACCAGAAACCTTTATCCCACAATACGGTAGCTTTTGTGCCATTGCAATGTCTGAAGGTGCAGAAGCAAATCCAAATTCTAAAAGTTGGGAAGTAGAGATGATAAACTCTATTTCTTTACACGGATGTTATTTGGTATTATTGATGCAAAACGTTAATGGGGTAAAAAATCAGAAGAATTAAGAGCGTTAGCAGATACAGTTTGGGCAGAAAAGAATGCTTAATATTTTACATTAAATTTATTAAAAGTAACAAGAATTAAAATGCAAAATAAGTCAAAAACTCATATAGAGTAGACGTAACCAACATAAAATTATAAAAAATGGAAAACTCACATTTAGAAACTTTCAAAGCAGTAGCACAAGGAAAAGGATGGCCTACTAAAATAGTTATTACAAATACAGAATGGTCGCTTCAAACAGACGAGCCTTTTGAAGATGGCGGATCAAACAGTGGTCCGAATCCGATGCAACTTTTTATAGCGTCTTTAGCTGGCTGTCAAAATGAACAAGCCCAAGTTGTTGCAGAAGAACTCTCTTTGAGTATCACACAAATTGATATAAATGTTGAGATTGATCTTGATCTTTCGGGTTTTATGGGTGAATCAGATAATTCAAATGGAAGCTACAAAAATGTACGATTAGAAACGTTGGTATCAGGGGAAGTAACAGATGAACAAATTAAAACGTTAGGTAAAAAAGTAGATGATCGTTGTCCTATTTTAGGTTTGTTACGCACTAGTGGTTGTGAAATTGAGAGTAATTGGAGTAAAAAAAGTTAGGTATTTTTAGTAATAATTGCTAATGTTTTTGTGGAGAAATATATTAATAGAAAATCAGAATAAATGTTCGAATCATTCAGTATTATATTTACAATTGCTGCTCTTTTTAATTACATCAATTATAAGTGGTTAAAATTACCAACTACTATTGGTTTAATGATTTTAAGTTTACTATTAATCGTTCCCATAACATTAAGCAAAACTGTATTTCCAGAGTTTTATAAATTCTTTTGTGATATTATCGTTAATGCAGATTTTAAAACACTGCTACTTAATGGAATTTTAAGCTTTTTACTGTTTGCTGGTGCATTGCATGTTAATCTTGCAGCATTAGCAAAGGAGAAAAAATCCATTCTGTTATTTGCAACTTTAAGTGTTCTTATATCTACATTTATAGTTGGAGGGTTACTCTTTTTTACAGCACAATTAATTGGTTTAGAATTACCATTTATACACGCGCTTTTATTTGGGGCTTTAATTTCACCAACGGATCCAATTGCTGTTATGTCTATTTTGAAAAAAGCAAATATTGCTAAAAGTTTAGGAATAAAAATTGAAGGAGAATCTTTGTTTAATGATGGTATTGGTGTTGTTGTTTTTTCAGGAGTCTTATTAATTGCAACAGCAATGGGAGAACATAGTGCTATTAAGTTAGGTACTGAAATTGGCAAACTTTTTCTAGAAGAAGCTGTAGGGGGATTATTATACGGATTAATAATTGGGTTTCTAGGATTAAAATTAATTCAGTCTATAAAAGAAAATCCACAATTAGCAGTAATGATAAGTCTTGCCGTTGTTATGGGAGGAACTTCTGGTGCATTTATGTTAGATGTATCTGCACCATTAACAATGGTAGTTGCAGGTCTGTTTATAGGAAATAAAATAAACGTTAATGAAGATAAAAACCCGGTGCAAAAAGCTATCAATTCCTTTTGGGAGATTTTAGATGATGTTTTTAATGGTATTTTATTCGTGCTCATTGGTCTAGCCATTCATTTATTAGATTTTAATACAAGCTATATTTTATTGGGGATTATTGCTATTATAATAGTGCTTTTTACACGATTTATTTCTGTATTATTACCATACTCTTTATTAAAACATGAAGAAGAAAAGCCTATTAAAACGATTGCAATTCTAACTTGGGGAGGATTGCGTGGAGGTATTTCCATTGCACTTGCATTAAGCTTAAGTAACGAGCTTTCGGGAGTATTAATCTTACATATTACTTATATTATCGTACTATTTTCGATAATTGTTCAGGGTTTAAGTATAGGTAGCGTAGTAAAGAAATTATATAGTTAAAATATTTGTTACGAATTTAGCATCGATGACGTATGCTATTTTTGCTACACGACCAGAATTAGTTCATGGGAAAAGGGAAGCAAAAAGGTTAATGTTTTATGGTAACTTTCATGATATGGAAGAAAGGGAGTATGTTAATAGGGTAAGTAATTTAATGAATGAAGGTGATTAGTTATATAAAACCATTGACCCTAAATTTATGTTACTTCGTAAATTTTTTTAATAAGAATTTTTTTATCAGTCGTAGCATTTATTGCTTGTTATACGTTGTTTGGAAATTTAATTTAATTCTTGAAAATCTTTGCAATGAGAGGTTTTCTTTCACAGGAAAACTTTAAATAATATTTTGAACCTTCTAATATTTATTCTCCGTTATTTTAACTTATTTCTGTATCTTGCATTTTACTATGCATGCATAGTATTTTAAAATCACAACTTATGAAATACAAACATATTTTTGAACCTTTAGATCTGGGCTTTACAACATTAAAAAATCGAATTTTAATGGGGTCGATGCATACAGGTTTGGAAGAAGAGAAAAATGGAGTTGAAAGAATAGCTAAATATTATGCTGAGCGTGCAAGAGGAGGAGTAGGTTTGATTATTACAGGAGGAATTGCTCCAAATATTCAAGGTTGGACAGCACCATTTTCAGCACGAATGAGTACTAAGAAACATGCTAGAGAACATAAAGTCGTTACGGATGCTGTGCATAAAGAAGGAGGTAAAATTTGCATGCAAATTTTACATTCTGGTCGTTACGGGTATCACCCAGTAACAGTAGCGCCTTCAAAAATACAAGCTCCAATTAATCCGTTTAAACCTTTTGCATTAAAGCAATCAGGAATTCGTAGAACTGTAAAAGATTTTGTGAATTGCGCAAAGTTATCGCAAGAAGCTGGTTATGATGGAATCGAAATTATGGGTTCTGAAGGATATTTAATCAATCAGTTTATTGTAAAAAGAACGAATAAAAGAACTGACAATTACGGGGGAAGTTATGAGAATAGAATCCGTTTAGCTATAGAGTTAGTTCAGAAAATACGTAAAGCGGTAGGTGAAAATTTTATTATCATCTATCGACTATCAATGTTAGATTTAGTAGAGCAAGGAAGTTCTTGGGAAGAAGTAGTTCAATTAGGTAAAGAGATTGAAAAAGCAGGAGCTACGATAATTAATACAGGAATCGGTTGGCATGAAGCACGAATCCCAACAATTGCAACATCGGTGCCAAGAGCTGCGTTTACTTGGGTAACTAAAAAAATGAAAGAAGAATTATCAATTCCGTTGATAACTTCTAACCGAATTAATATGCCAGAAACGGCTGAAAAAGTATTAGCAGAAGGTCATGCAGATATGGTTTCGATGGCGCGCCCTTTTTTAGCAGATTCACAATGGGTGAACAAAGCAAGAGAAGAACGGGATGATGAAATAAATACCTGTATTGCATGTAATCAAGCGTGTTTAGACCATGCTTTTCAGAAAAAAGTGGCAAGCTGTTTAGTAAACCCGAGAGCGTGTCATGAAACGGAGTTTAATTATAATTTAGCAGAGAAAAAGAAAAAAATAGCCGTTGTTGGTGCAGGACCAGCAGGTTTAGCAGCTTCAACAATTGCAGCTCAAAGAGGTCATGATGTAACACTTTTTGATGCAGATAAAGAAACAGGAGGTCAGTTTAATATTGCGAAACAAATTCCTGGTAAGGAAGAATTTTATGAAACCATTCGTTATTTTAATAAGCAATTAGAGTTGCACAACGTCACTGTAAAACTAAATACAAGAGTATCTGCTGACGATTTAGTAAAAGGTAATTTTGATGAGGTAATTATAGCCACAGGAATTAAACCAAGAATGCCAAGAATTAACGGAATTGAGCACGAAAAGGTATTGAGTTATATTGATGTAATTAAGCTGAAAAAAACAGTAGGTAAACGAGTGGCAGTTATTGGCGCAGGAGGAATCGGTTTTGATGTCTCAGAATATTTAGCCCACGAAGGAGAAAGTACTGCTTTAAATATTGATGCTTGGTTGAAAGAATGGGGAATTGATAAAACACTTACCGCTAGAAGTGGAATAGAAAATGTTACACCAGAATTTCATCCATCACCAAGAGAAATTTTCATGTTTAAGCGTAGTAAAGGTAAATTTGGTGCAAACTTAGGAAAAACTACTGGTTGGATTCATCGTGCTACATTGAAGAAGAAAAAAGTGCAATTCATCAATGAAGTAGAATACACTAAAATTGACGATGAAGGGTTACATTATATTCAAAATGAAGAACAGATAATATTAAAAGTTGATAATGTAATTATCTGTGCAGGACAAGTTCCGTTTAAAGAATTATTAGAACCTTTAGAAGCAAAAGGAATAAAAACGCATGTAATTGGTGGGGCAGATTTTGCTTCTGAGTTAGATGCGAAACGAGCTATTAATCAAGGTAGTAGGTTAGCTGCCGAAATTTAAAATATGAAACCCTCGAATATTAAAAGTCTTGCTTTTTTGCAGGATTTTTTTTGTTCAAAAATTAAACAGTATTTTTAGCAAACTAATTACAAAAAAGGAGCATGAAATCATTTACTATAAAAGAAATAAATTCATTATTAAATGGAGTATTAAAAGGAAATTGTTTCGAAGATATTACAGCTCCCGAGCAAATAGAAAAAGCACAGAAAGGTCAAATAACATTTATAGGAAACCAAAAATTTGCTCGTTTATGGGAGAGCTCTAATGCAAGTGCAGCGATTGTAGATGAAAAAATAACGATAGAGCCAGGAGACAATAAGGCACTTATTATAGTGAAAAATGCAGATTTAGCAATGGCAACATTATTAGAAGCATTTCAACCAGAAGCACCACATTTTGAAATAGACATTCACCCGACAGCAGTAATTGATAAAACAGCTAAATTAGGTAAAGGTTGTAAAGTTGGAGCAAATTGTTATGTTGGTAAAAACGTAGTTATAGAAGATGAAGTAATTTTATATCCAAACGTTTCAATTTTTGATGATACTACTATTGGAAACCATACCGTAGTTTGGTCAGGAACAGTAATTAGAGAGCGAAGTGAAATAGGAAGTTATTGTATTTTTCATACAAATGTTAGTATTGGAGCAGACGGATTTGGGTATAGACCAAGTGAACAAGGTTTGACTAAAATTCCGCATATAGGTAATGTTGTAATTGGTAATCATGTTGAAATCGGCGCAAATTCTTGTGTAGATAGAGGTAAGTTTAGTTCTACTATTTTAGGAGATGGATGTAAGATTGATAATTTGGTTCAGATTGGTCATAATTCTGTACTGGGTAAATTCTGCATAATGGCAGGAAATAGTGGTTTAGCAGGTTCCGTTACTTTAGGAGATGGTGTTATTATTGGAGGAAGCGCTTCTATAAAAGACCATACAACTATTCATTCTGGTGCTAAAGTAGGGGCTGGGTCTGGTGTTATTGGAGATGTAGCAGCAGGAAAAACAGTAGTTGGTTATCCAGCAACAGATTCTAGAGAAATGATGAAGCAATGGGTAGCTTTACGTAAGTTAGCTAGAAAATAAAATAAATATATTTTTGTAAAATCTCACTTTTTGTGAGATTTTTTTATGCGGGCTATTTAAATAGAAAAGATAAAATAAATCCCGATATTTGCAATTCACATTTTTTATAAAAAGTAAATTATGGCAATGAATAAAAATACTGTCCTAGCTTGGGCAACATTTATAATGATTTTAATAGGTCTTTTACTAGTTTGTTTAGGCGCTTTTAGATATGATGAAGTAGCTGGCTATGGATTTGCGGCAGTAGGTTTAGGTTTCTTTGCCAATGCATGGGTTTTTAATGCCTTAAAAGGAAGAGTTTAATTAATAAAAAAAGCAGTAAAATGTCAGACGATAAGAAAGTCATTTTTTCAATGAATAAGGTTTCAAAGACCTATCAGAGTACAAACAAACAAGTTTTAAAAGATATCTATTTAAGTTTCTTTTACGGAGCTAAGATTGGTATTTTAGGTCTTAACGGATCAGGTAAATCTACCTTATTAAAAATCATTGCTGGAGTTGAAAAGAACTTTCAAGGAGATGTTACTTTTTCTCCAGGATATAAAGTTGGTTACTTAGAGCAAGAACCAAAGTTAGATGATACTAAAACGGTTATCGAAATCGTAAGAGAAGGTGTTGCCGAAACCGTAGCTATTTTAGAAGAATACAATAAAATCAACGATATGTTTGGTTTAGAAGAAGTGTATTCTGATGCTGATAGAATGGATAAG
>CBDTZS010000036.1:0-26188 GCA_965364955.1 uncultured Tenacibaculum sp.
CGTTAGCGAAGCTAATATTTTCACACAAAAAAACACGGCATTAAATTTTTGTAAAGTAATTAATTTGGTTTGACTACTAGTTTATTTACGTTTACTTTTGCAAAGAAACATAATGAAATTAATTCATTATATTAGAATCCTATTTTTTTTATTAAACAGATTACAACTAACTATGAACAAATCAATCTTTTATAAAATTATTTTCTTCCTTTTAATCTTTCAATCTACAATTACCAATGCCCAAGGTGAATTTAAAACTCCTTACGGAAATAATGACGCTATAGGTAAATACGTTAAGATAAATAAAGCCAAAATTTATTATGAAGAATATGGAGAAGGCGAACCTTTATTAATAATACACAGCTGCGGTACCGACATTAAAGCAATGGAGTATCAAATTGATTACTTTAAAGATAAATATAGAGTGATTGCTGCTGACAGTAGAGGTCAAGGGAAATCTGAATTAAAAACAAAAAAATTAACGTACACCAAAATGGCTAAAGACTGGGAAGGTCTTATTAAACATTTGAAGTTAGATTCAGTAAATATTCTTGGTTGGAGTGACGGAGGAATAACTGCTTTAAAAATAGGGATTCGTAATAAAACCAAAATTAAGAAAATAGTTACAATGGGTGTTAATTTAAGACTCGATAGTACTGCTGTTAATAACTGGGCTATTAAACAAGTTAAAGATATGCGTGCAGAAAACTTAAAAATGATAAAAAAGGGAGACACCTCAAGAAACTGGAAAACTGAATTACAGCTAGATAATTTAATACTAAATCAATCTGCTATAAGTCATTCTGATTTAAAAAAAATTAAATCAGAAGTATTAGTTATCGTTGGAGATAGAGATATTATTAAAAACAAACATGCACTTGAAATATTTAATAATTTACCTAAAGGCCAATTATGTATAATTCCAGGCTCTAACCACGGAACTCCTCGTAATAATTCGAAAATATTTAATGAAATAGCAAACAGGTTTCTTACTCAGGAATTCAGCTACGCAAAGGAGAACGACTAACCTTAGTGGTTATACAAATACTTAAACTCGTATACAAAACTATTAGCCTCGCTAGAGCAAGGATCTTACTTGTACCGCTAAACAAACTAAAATTACCTATCGTTATTATACACTAAATATTAACTTATTAAACTCTCCTACCACATCTATCACGAGTAGAGAAGTGTATGAACCAATATTAAAGTAATTAGAAGAACACGGAATTATTTTTATTAAAAAAGTCCCTTATTTATGATATAATCATGAAAGCTTAATGGGATAAATTTAGTTTGATTCTTAAGTTATTTTCGAATAACTTCGCTAACTCCTGACATAACGAATTGAAACTCGACATATCATTAACGTTGGTTTTAATGCTCGAAATAACATTTTAGTACAAAGATAAACTGACGGAATTAGAATTAGAAAATACTAATTTTAAAAAATAAAAATTGGAACCCAGATACCAATAGAAAAACGGGGCGAAACCGAAAAGCCAAAAAATTCGGATCTAAATTAAAGCTATTAAAAAGATGAATTCAAATTTTTTTGATTCGAACAGTTATTTTATCGATGAAAAAGTTAACTATTTTAAGTTCGAAAATTGTTACAAAGTATTTAATGACAAAGGGAGTGAGATAGGTTCTGTGAACCAAAAAATCTCTACAGGACAAAAACTTCTTAGATTATTATTAAATAAAAATATGTTACCTTTTCAATTAGAAATAAAGGATTCAACTGGAAATTTACAAACATCAATTTCTAGAGGTTGGACTTTCTTTATGTCAACAATTATAATTGATGATTCCAAAGGGAATAATATTGGTTCAATAAAACAAAAGTTCAAATTATTTAAGCCTACTTTTAAGATTTATAATAAATCCGAGCAACTTGTTGCTGTTATTACGGGAGATTGGAAAGCTTGGAATTTTCAAATAAATGATTCCTCTGATAAACAAATTGGAACAATAAGTAAAAAATGGAATGGAGCAATGAAAGAAATTTTTACCACAGCAGACAAATATAATGTGGATTTAAATTCTGGATATACTGATGTCTCAAATAAAATGGCAATTCTGTCTAGTGCAATAACAATTGATATGGTTTTAAAAGAAAGTAAGTAGTTGCGTACACAAAACCAACAATGGATAAAAAAATGCAAAACTTAATTTTAAACATCGGGAAATTATGATTAAAAGATCACAACTTTCCAGACTCTAAACCGTTAGCTAAACTTACATTTTTAAATAAAAATCTTTAGTTAAATTAATATAGGCATCAGTATACTGGTGCCTTTCTTTTTCTATTACTAACTCTTCTTTTTTAATTTGTTTTTCGTGAAAAGAAAATGTTAGTAAACTTCTTTTTATTTCAGTTTTTTCATTTCCCTTTACATGACACATGTTGCTTAAAAACAACTTAGAATTCATCGCTAACTTCACGAAATTCACTTCTTCCTTAAAAGGAATAATAACAGAGAAAATCCCATTTTCTGATAAAATTTTAGAAACACCATGTATTAATTCCTCAAAAGATAATGAAGATGTAAAACGCGCTTTATTTCGAGCTTCATTTTCTGTTTCAAAATTATCGGTGTAAAATGGCGGATTCGAAACTATGATATCATATGTCTCCTCTTCTTCAGCTATTTCTTTTGCAAATTCAATAAAAGGAGCATTGTAACAAAACAAACGATCTCCCCAATCAGATAGCTCAAAATTGGCTACTGTTTGCTCGTAAGCATCAGCATCAATCTCAACTGCGTCTATCGTCATTGCATCACTTCGTTGCGCTAACATTAACGAAATAACTCCTGTACCTGAACCAATATCTAAAATAGCATCTGGGTACTCTCCTAAAGAACACCAAGCTCCTAACAAGACAGCATCTGTACCAATTTTCATTGCAGTCTTATCTTGATGTACCGCAAATTCCTTAAACTTGAATGGTTTCATTTAGAAAAATCTTCCGATTATTTTATCTGCATTAAAAAACAAGTACAGAACAACAACTAATACGGCTATTAAGTACAATCCCTTCTTTGGTTTTGTCTCTTTTCTATTACCAAAACGTCTTTTAAATTCCATTACGACTTATTGTATTAAACTAATTTTATTACTCGTTACTTTTTACTATGCTAAGTTCTTTGTTGCACGAAGCATTTCTCTTTTTCCCGGAGGCCCAGGCAAACGTTCAACAGTAAAACCTACTGCTTGCATTGCTCGTCGCACACTTCCTTTTGCTGAATAAGTAACTAAGATTCCATTTATTTTTAAAGCCTCAAACATTAGTTTAAAAATTTCCTCAGTCCACAAATCTGGTTGATGCTCTGCTCCAAACGCATCAAAATACACCAAATCAAATTGCTGCTTATCATTAATATCTTTAAAAAATTGTTGCCGCTTTGTTAGGTGAAAATTTGAAGTAATTTCATGCTTCTCTCCCCAAGAAAGCTGGTGCATTTTATCGAAAATTGTTAGCTGAGCTTCTGCTTTTAATTCAGAAACATAGTTCAATTTAGCTACTTCTTCACTCACTACAGGATAGGCTTCAACACCAACATAGTTTACTTTTTTATCACTTTCTAAAAAGGTTATGAAGCAATTTAAGCCAGTACCAAAACCAATTTCTAAAACAGAAATTTCTTCTTTACTGATTAATTCTAATCCGCTTTTTATAAATACATGATATGCTTCTTGTATTGCACCGTGTTTAGAATGATATTGCTCGTTCCAATCTGGTAAATGGATAGTAGTAGAACCATCCGACGTTATAATTATTTCTCTTTTAATAATCAAA
This sequence comes from uncultured Tenacibaculum sp., assembly GCA_965364955.1. Classification (GTDB taxonomy): domain Bacteria; phylum Bacteroidota; class Bacteroidia; order Flavobacteriales; family Flavobacteriaceae; genus Polaribacter. The sequence continues at coordinate 3,806 of CBDTZS010000036.1, forward strand.
TGAGTTATTTCATTAATACTCCGTGAGCTAAAAAAGTAAATTCTGTTTTAGACTCAATAATTTTTTCTATTTCTTCTTTTGCCTTACCAGCATCTTCAGCATAATGACGTAACTCATCAACAGAGGTTTCATTTACAAAAGCTTTTCCTTCAACAATAACTTCATTTCCTTTACTGTCTAGTGGCATAAAAAATCCATAGTCTTTAAAACGGACCATAGCTTCTTCTCCTTCTGCTAAAGAAAGCTTCATCCAACATCCTTTACTAGTACAAACTTCATTTATTTTTGAAGCAAATTTCAGATTCAAAGTATCTCCAATCTGTAATCCTTTAATTTGCCCAAAAGCCTCAATTGAAGAAAGTACTTTATCTGAAGTTATTTTATCTCCAAACGAAACAAACTCAGTTTTTGGAGTTTCATTTTCTTCTGGCTTTTCTTTCTTTTCCACTTTACACGCAACAAGAACCAATACAAGTATTAGGCTTAATTTCAATAAGTTTTTCATAATTAATTGTTTAAAAAAAATAATCTATTCAAAGATATGTTTTTTTTGATAATGTCATTTCCATTTACAACTAAAAGACATACATTTTTCGTATTTTTACCCCACAAAACACACAACTTTTTTATGGAATCTAATATTCGCGTTGAACTTGTAGAAAAATCAAAAATTGATACAGTAGACTTTAACAATCTAACCTTTGGTCGTATATTTTCAGACCATATGTTTGTTTGTGATTATATTGATGGAGAATGGAAAAATCCTTCAATTCAACCTTATGCTCCAATTTCATTAAATCCTTCTGCTAAAATTTTCCATTACGGACAATCTATTTTCGAAGGAATGAAGGCTTACAAAGATTCTGAAGAGAATACCATGTTGTTTCGTCCTTTAGAAAATTGTAAGCGTTTAAATAAATCTGCTGAGCGTTTAGTTATCCCTCAGATTCCAGAAGATTTATTCATGAATGGTTTAAAAAAATTATTAGAAGTTGATAATCAATGGATTCCTACCAACGAGGGCAGTTCGTTATATATTCGTCCTTTTATATTTGCTACAGGAGAAGGTTTTCACGCATCACCTGCAGATTCTTATAAATTAATTATTTGTTCTGCGCCTTCAGGAGCTTACTTCTCTGGAAAGATAAAAGTATTAATTGAAGAAAAGTATGCCCGTGCTGCAAATGGCGGTGTTGGTTTTGCTAAAGCAGGAGGTAATTATGCTGCGCAATTTTACCCTACAAAATTAGCTACTGATAAAGGATACCAGCAAGTTATTTGGACAGATGATAATACGCATCAGTATATTGAAGAAGCTGGCGCAATGAATATTTTTATTAGAATTAACGACACTTTAATTACAAGTCCTACAAGTGATCGAATTTTAGATGGTATTACTCGTAAGAGTATTCTTCAAATAGCTGAAGATGATAACATATCTGTTGAAGTTCGTAAAATCACAGTTACTGAGGTTGTAGAAGCTGCTAAAAACGGTTCTTTAAAAGAAATGTTTGGAGCAGGAACCGCTGCTGTTATTTCTCCTATTTCTGGTTTTGGTTATAATAATCAAGATTATGATTTACCCGAAATAGAAAATGGATATGCTACTAGTTTAAAAAAGCGCATTACCGATATACAAACAAATAAGGCTGAAGACAAACACAACTGGAGAGTGAAAATTTAGGTCTCACAAAAAAAAGCTATATTAGTAACTCAAAACCAATATATTAAAAGAAAATTCTAGGGGAAAATGAAAAATATTATACCAGCGCTATTATCTATAATAATAGGTTTCGCTATATCGTCGTTTGTTTTAAATACTTATTTAAGTGATACTCTTAAAAACGACAAACCAAAAACAGCTACAAAAAAAGACAAGGAGAAAGTAACAGAAACTCAAAAAGGAACTCCAACAAAAAAGAAAAAGCCCGCAGTAGTAAATACAACAAAAGCTGTAACAGTAAATCTTGATGAAATTCAAGAGAGCTTTAACAATTGGAATACTTACACACAACAAAATATCGATTTAACGTCAACCTTTAACCCTTTAGATGCTAAGGGTGCTAAAATGGACAAAGGAATTTTTTTAACTTTATTACGAACAGGTGCTTATATTCCTGTTAAATCAGAAAAAGGAGGAAAAACCCAATATCAATTAAGTACTATAAAAGAGGTTTCTGATGAAAAAATAAAAGAAACAATCATCAATAAAGCGACTATTGCTCATAAATATTTTAAAATGGAGGGAAAAAAACTTCCTCGTTATGATTTTGTTGATTTAAAAAGTAAATCTCATAACAAAGCAGATACTAAAGGGAAAATAGTAGTTTTAAAATGTTGGTCTATCTCCTCTAAAGTTTCTGTAGAAGAGTTCCCGCAACTTAACGCATTAGTTGATAAGTATAAAGATGATAATATTGAGTTTATAAGTTTAGCTGTTGACGAAAAAGAGGAATTAATCAAATTCTTAAAAACTAAACATTTAAAATATGTTACTGTCCCTAATCAGAAAAAATACATATCTAGAAAGTTAAAAGTAAAACAGTACCCTGCACATCTTATTGTAGATTCTAGAGGGGTTATTATTAAAATGGTAAATAACATAGGTACTTTAACCTCTGAGTTAAAACGTATTTTAGGTAAATAATTACCTGACAAATAAGATAAATAAAAAGGTTCCTCATTAATGAGGAACCTTTTTATTTATCTAAAATATCTTTTATACTCGGTTTAAAATAATTAGGTCCCTTTAAAACCTTACCATCTTCACGATAAATAGGCTTACCGTCTTCACCCAATTTACTCATATTACTTCGTTGAATTTCATTAAACACCTCTTCAATCTTATCTTGCATTCCATGTTCAATAATTGTTCCACATAATATATACAACATATCTCCCAAAGCGTCTGCAACCTCAACTAAATCGTCGTTATTAGCAGCTTCTAAGTATTCTTCGTTCTCTTCTTTCATCAACTCGAAACGCAATTGTTTTCTATCATTAGAAATAGCAACTGTTGGTTTGTTTTGAATATTTAATTTAAATGCCGAATGAAATTCGTGCACAGCTTTTATTTTATTCTTCATTTTATATAATTTCTAGTTCCTTTTTTATCTTCTGAAAGTCAAACTCAATCCAATCACCAATATGACTTTTAATATTTTCATTTTGAAAATCTACCACATTTTTATTTCTAATTCCTAAAAAATGGATCCCTAAGTTTCTAGCTGTTTTTAAATCCCAAATCCCATCTCCTACCGAAATTATATTATCGAATTCATCTACTTGAAAATAATTTTCAGCTTTTTTAATTGCCGTTTTTACAATATCTTCTCGGGTATAAATACTATTTGATGCTGCAACTAAAGTTGGAACAAAATTAATAGAAGCTTGTTCTAACTTTATCAATGCCGGTTTTAACAATGAGCCGGTTGCGAAACAAATAGCATAATTTGTTTCTTTCATAAAAAAGTTAACTACATTATTTGCTCCTTCTATTTCAACAGTATTTGAAAGCTTTAAAAATGTTTCAGTCATTTTATCTTCAAAACCTGATATAAGTGACAAGTCAAAATCCTTTTTAAAATTAGCTTCGAAGTTTTGTTTTAAAATATAGCTGTCAGTTACATTTTTATAACTTTTCCAATTCTGATTAATTTCAGTAATTCCAAAATCGATCATTGTATTTACAAAAGCTGTTTGATGTTGATTTTCACTCTTTGTTAACGTGTCGTCAATATCAAAAACTATTAAATTTTTCTTTTTCATTTAAGTTGCCATTTTTAATAATCGCCTTGGAACAATTGTTAAAACCCAAGCTATTAATCGCCATCTTTTAGAAATATAGACTACTCTTTTCTTTTTCTTAATTGCTGAATAAATTTGTCTTGTTGCTTTATCTAAAGTAACCATCCAAAATATATCATCGCCTAAGGCCATCGCTGTATCTATAAACCCAGGACGAATGTCTGTTATAAAAACCTTCTTTGATTTAATTGTTTTCGTTTTGATATATAAACTTTCTAAATATGATTTTTGATATGCTTTGGACGCAAAATATGAAGGGGAATCTTTATTTCCGCTAAGTGAAGCTATTGATGAAATACCTACTAAATGCCCAAATTGTTGCTTTTTAAATAAATTATAGGCTAAGTCATATACTTTGGTAGCTCCAACAACATTTGTTTGTATCGTTTTATTTTCAATGCTCCAGTCTAACTCCCTATTAACTTCTCCCACTCCTGATGAATGTATAATTAAGTGGACTTCTCCTAATTCATTAATTATTTCATTGAAAACTTTTTCAACTTCCTCAACTTGTTGAATATCATTTTCTTTTATGATTATTTGATTAGGGTATTGGGCTTTTAATTCTTCAAGTTTTTCAAGTCTTCGCCCCGTAATTGCTACTATAAAATTATCTTTTACTAATAGTTCTGTCAAGTTTTTTCCGATACCAGATGTAGCTCCGAAAACAATTGCTGTTTTAGTTTTCTTCATTATAAATCATTCTTTAACTTTGCTAAAAATACAATTTTATGTTTATACTTATCGCTGCAAAAATGTTTACTCCTGGCAGAATTGTTTTTGCTAGCTTATTTGTTATAGCTTTTATAATTTTAATGTTCTACAGTTACAAAAAAGACGCAAAAAACAACAATAAACACTATAAAAACAGCGCTATATATGTAGCTATAGGGATTATAAGTCTTATTGCCCTTTTATTTCTTTCTAAATTTTTAATTAAAGGCTAGTCCATCTCTTCTACTTCACTTAACTTTTCGTGATTTAAAATTGTAAATCCGTCTTCATCAAAATAAGAAGAAGAAGTATACTTCATGTTTATTTCTAGATTAGAGAAATTGTATGATGTTGCCTGATATACGTTTTGCCCAAAAGATTCTTCATGATATTTAAGTAAAATATACACCTGAGCGTCCATTGTTTCTATTTCTTGATTTGTATACTTATTTAATGGACTCTCTTCATCAATTTCATGTACTACTGTCCAAACTGTTGGTAAGTACATTATCTTATCTCTTTCTAGTTTTAATTCATGAAATTGTCTTTGATACCCCCCTTCTTTATTCTTTTCATTTACCGTTAAAGTAACTTTAATTTCTGGCTCAATCATAACTGTTTTTCGGTTATTCATTAACCGAAACATTAATGCCCTATGCTCTTTAAAGTCTCGCAATATTAAATTATCGCTAAAACGAATTGCGGCTTTTGGTTTCGCAAACCTACCGTACAATAACCCTGTAATGAATGAAAAAGACAATAAACCTAGCATTGCTTCAAAAGCAGCTATTAAATTAGCTGTAATTCCTTTCGGAGCTATACCACCATAACCTACTGTTGTTAATGTTTGCGCACTAAAGAAAAAACCGTTTAAAAAATCGCCGAAAAAATTTCCTTTTGAGGGTGTTATTTGTTCTATACCTATTAAAGTATAGACAAAACCGAAAAGTATGTTTAAGAAAGTGTATCCCATAAAAACGAAAAGGAAAAATTTTCTCCAAGACATTTCAACAAAATAGGTATATAAATCATCTATATTAAAGTTCTTATTTATGTGTATTACATTTGAGCTACCATCCTTATTAATAACTCCTCTAACATTCTCATGAGAATTATACCCAAAACCTGGATCTTTTGTTTTTCTTGCCATTGCCTTTATTTTACTTTATAAAAATACAAAAACCGACTCTAAATAGAATCGGTTTTGTAATTCAATTAAATTATATACTTAATTTTTAATTGGTAAAAAACTGTGGTTTTTTGCATAAAACTTCATTTGCTCTTCAAAAGTTTTTGGTTGTGTAACTTTTACATTCGTAATATTGCCATCAGCATCTTTTACTGTTACTAAAACCGGATTTACAAATCCACTATAAGGAGCAGATGTAAATTGTTTATTACGATCTAAAACTTCTTTATGAATATCTTGATTTACTTTAACTCCATACCCCTCAACCAATGCTTTCGCTGCTTCAAAATCTCCTTCAGATTTAATTCTTTGTGCTTCTTTTAATAAACGTCCGAAAATTTCACGAAGCTTCATATAATCATTTACAATAAAGTATGTTTTACCATCTTTAGTAACTTTCTCTATCACATTATCCTTTTGCCCTTGCTCATAAGACCAAGCAGAAACCCATTGACGGTTTACCATATGATCTTCTTCAACATCATCTCCTAGCTTAATACGAATTAATTGCGCCATTAAACCATTTCTGATATAACCATCATAAGCAGCTTTACCCACTTTTTGCCAATCACTTACCAAACCTAATTCTTGTAATTTAGGATCCATTAAATAATACAGACCAACTAAATCGGCTCTACCTTCTTCCATTGTAGACGCATAATTCTTCAATGTTTCTTTTGGTTGCCCTATTCCTTCGTTTATTTGACCTGAAGCATGACCGATTACCTCATGTAAAGCAGTATGCAATTTATCTGCTAACTTACCGTATTTAAGTTCTAAAGCAACTTCTTCTTCATCGTAAGCAAATTCTTTTAATCTTCCCGACCCTCCAGCATTATTATAAGCTCCAATAATATTACCTAATGAAACTGATTTAGAACCGTGTTCTTGACGAATCCAGTTATTATTTGGTAAGTTCACACCAATTGGTGTACTTGGAGATGCATCTCCTGCTTCTCCTGCAACATTTACCGTTTTATAAGAAACTCCAACTACATTTCTCTTTTTATGAGCTGGTGATAATGGTGCGTTATCTTCAAACCATTGTACATTATCAGATAGAACTTTCATCTTTTTAGACATGTCAAAATCTTTTATTTGCACTACCGTTTCATAAGAACCTCTATACCCTTTTGGATCATTATACACTTCAATAAAACCATTTATCCAATCGATATTTCCTTCTGTAGAAGTAGCCCAAGCGATACAATACTTATCCCAAACATCTAAGCTACCCGTTTTGTAATATTCAATTAACAAACCTAAAGTTTCACCTTGTTTTTTATTTTCAGCAACAGTTTTAGCTTTCTCTAACCAAGAAACAATTTTATCGATAGCTGTACCGTACATTCCTCCTGACTTCCATACTTTTTCTACTAATTTTCCGTCTTCACGTACTAATTTAGAATTTAAACCAGCTTCGATTGGTTGCTTTTCAGGACCTTTATATGCTGACTCATAAAAAGTCTCAACGTCTTTACTTGTAATATCTGGGCCGTAAAAATTAATTGCTGATGCTAGTACATTATCAACTCCTGCTTTTTTATTTACTTTTTTATCATCTTTATCATTAAACATAACCTCCAAAGCTTCTGTAGATAAAGTGGTATTTGTTTCGTTTAATAAACCTGCTAAATAGTCTTTAGAAAAAGTAGGCTTCAGTTTATCATTAGAATAATGATGGTGAATTCCGTTTGAAAACCAAACACGCTTTAAATACGTTGTGAATTTTTTAAAATCATCAGCATCCTTATCTCCTTTATAAGTATTATTAACGTTTTCTAAAGCACTTCTAATTTCAAGGTTATGACGATAGTTTTGATCCCACATAATATCACGCCCTGCCAATCCTGCTTGCGTTAAATAGTACACTAACTTTTTTTCTTTTAGCGTTAATTCATCAAATCCTGGAATTTGATACCTTAATACCTTAATGTCAGCAAATTGCTCTACTTCGTGATTAAATTTTGATTCCTTTTTAACCTCTTCTTTTGGCTCTTTTTTATTCTCAACTCCACAAGAAACCAATAAACTAACTGCAGCTGCAGTACAAAGTATTTGTTTTAATTTCATTTTTATTATTTTAAAATTAATTTTTCTGTCGATAAATGTACGGATTTTTAAACTTCGTTGCATCTAAAACAATCTGTTGTATGATCGTTAACCATTCCCATAGATTGCATATAAGCATAAATCACGGTAGACCCAACAAACTTGAATCCACGTTTTTTTAAGTCTTTTGATATCAAATCAGATAAGGCTGTTGTTGCAGGAACATCTTCTCGCTTATCAAAAGAATTTATAATTGGCTTTCCGTTTGTATAGTTCCAGAAGAATTTCGAAAAAGAACCAAATTCTTTTTGAACATCCAAAAAAAGTTTTGCATTTGTAATAGCACTTCTTATTTTTAATTTATTTCTTATAATTCCTGCATCCTGAAGTAACTCTTCATATTTCTCTTCCTCATAACCTGCTATTTTTTTATAATCGAAATTATCAAATGCTTTTCTAAAATTTTCTCTTTTCTTTAAAATTGTTATCCAACTTAAACCTGCTTGAAAAGTTTCTAAAATCAAAAACTCAAATAATTCTGTATCCTCAAAAGTTGGAACTCCCCATTCATTATCGTGATATTCTATATATAAAGGATCATTACTCACCCAAAAACATCTTTTCTTCATCTTTTCATCTATTTAAAGTTGAAAACTACTGTTAAACAACTTAAAAATCAATGAAAAGCGAAATAATTTTTGCAACTTTATAGTTATAAATTTTACTGATTATGAAAACATTAAAATACATTTCGAGTTTTATTTTTCTTATAATCCTATTTTATTCCTGTGGTACATCACCTTTAAAAAATAGTTATAGCCCTAAAGAAGAACCTGTTGTTATTAAAAATGATAGCTTAGAATATGAAATTACAATTATTGATATTGGCTTTACAACCTACCTAAATACGATTGCTAAACCTGCTGGATATCATTCTGAAAATTATTTAGAAAACAAAAATAGACTTTACGTTCCTGTATGGAATTCAAGAGTTAATAATCCTTTTAACTACAATACTAACATCTACGAAAATATTATTGATTACAGTCCACATATTAATTACGGATATGATGTGAACTACAAGCTTTTTAATTATTTTGAATTTGCGCAACGTAAATACAGAATGAGATTACGGTAAGATTTAAAACCTCATGTAAAACTGTATATTTGCCGAAAAAACATAACAGCACAACATGAAGTTTTTAAGAAATTTATTAGCATCGATTCTTGGTTTTTTTATAGCCATCTTTTTAATCTTTATATTTTTTATTGGTATCGCAGCAATCGTTGGGTCAGATAACGAAGTAATCGTTCAATCAAATTCTGTTTTAGAATTAGATTTATCTGCTCCTGTAAAAGATTATGCTCCAAAAGAAAATAACCCAATAGCTGAAGCTTTAGAATTAACTAATACCAAATTAGCTTTAAACAAAATAATTAACGCTATTGAAAATGCTAAAACTGATACTAAAATTAAAGGGATCAGCATTAAAACAACTTCAGTAAACGCTGGTATCGCACAAACACAAGCTATCAGAAATAAAATTGAAGAGTTTAAAGAAAGTGGGAAATTTGTATATGCATATAATGATGTGTATTCACAAAAAAACTATTATTTAAGCTCTGTTGCCGACAGCTTATTTTTAAACCCTGTTGGAGCAATCGAATTTAAAGGTTTATCTACTGAAGTATTATATTACAAAGATTTCGAAGATAAGTATGGTATTAAAATGGAAGTGATTCGTCACGGAAAATACAAAAGTGCTGTTGAACCTTATTTAACCAATAAAATGAGTGAAGCTAACCGTGAGCAAACTACTTCGCTTTTAAAATCTATTTGGTCAGAGATTACTGATGACATTAGTAAAAGCAGAAAGATATCTATTGAACAATTAAATTTAATTGCCGATAATGCCAATGGTAGAAATGCTGCTATTGCAAAAGAAAACAATTTAATTGATGCTATTATTTACGAAGATCAGTATAAAGAAAAACTAGCTTTAAACTCTGATAAAAAAATAAACACTATTTCTTTAGAAGACTATATAAAATCAGGGAAAGGAAGAATCTCTTCTACATCCAAAAATAAAATCGCTGTTATTTATACGCAAGGACAAATAATGTACGGCGAAGGAAGTGAAGATATAATTGGTCAAGGAATTACAAACAGGGCTATTCGTAAGGCTAGAAAAGATAAAAATATAAAAGCGATTGTATTACGTGTAAATTCTCCTGGAGGTAGCGCTTTAGCTTCAGAATTAATTTGGCGTGAATTAGAATTAGCTAAAAAAGACAAGCCTTTAGTAGTTTCTATGGGTAATTTAGCAGCTTCAGGTGGTTATTACATTGCTTGTAATGCGAATAAAATTATAGCAGAACCAACAACAATAACTGGGTCTATAGGTGTTTTTGGAGCAATTCCAAATTTCAATAAATTTGCTAGTAATATCGGAATTAATGCTGAGCAAGTATCTACAAACAACAACCCTAATTATAGTGTTTTCGAACCTATGGATAAAAAATTCTATGATGTAACTAAAGAAGGTGTTGAGCAAATCTATACTACTTTTGTAAATCGTGTTGCAACCGGTAGAAATATGACTTTTGAGCAAGTAAACGAAATTGCTCAAGGTAGAGTTTGGACGGGTAAAGAAGCTCTTGAAAATGGTTTAGTTGATAAATTAGGAAACTTAAATGACGCAATTAAAATCGCTGCAGAGTTAGCAGAAATTGACAATTATAAAATCCGTAATTATCCTAATTACAAAAAGGACTTAAAGGACGCTTTAAATTTCTCTCCTTTTGCAAAAGTGTCAAAAGAAGAAATTTTGAAAGAAGCCTTAGGTGATGAAAATTACCAACTATACAACAATATTAATCAGATGAAAAAACTAAAAGGAATTCAAGCTAGAATGCCTTTTATTCTTCAAATAAAATAAACTCAATAAAAAAGCCTTGACATTGTCAAGGCTTTTTTATTCTCCCAACTTTATTTAACAACTGTACTCACAGGACCATTATCGTTTATTCATTCTAATTTTATTTTCTCTAGCCATCAGTCTGTATCATAAACCGTTTATACAGGTTATACTTCTTTAATAAATATTTTTAATAATAAATTTAACATCATTGTAAGTACATTGATCACCTACCTTTTTCCCTTCCAAACATTTGTATAATGGGGCTGCTTCAGAAACTCCTACAAATTGCTTATTATCATATTCAAATGGAGAAATAGATGCTGCGATTATTAAATAGATATTGTTTGTTTCAATAATTGCACCCAACTCTACAATAAAGCTTGGCTTGAAGTTTACTTGCTTAATAAAATTTAAATTTTTTTCGTGTACTCTAACATGTATCTCTAGTTTATTTGAAATTTCGGTACCTGAAATTAATAACGATTCATCACCAGCATCCATTACTTGATCACATGCGCGTCCATTCCCACAAAGATAATCCGTGTAATTAAGTTTATCTTTCTTTACTTTCAAAAGCTCCTGTTGGATTATATATTTTTTTAACTCTTGTTTATTCATAGTTTCTTTTTTTACATTCTATCCTTATAGTTGTTCTTTTCTTATCTGCCTAAATTAATAAAACAAAAAACCTCAAACATAATTGTTTGAGGTTTTTATATGAGATTTAAAATTCATCTATAGTTTAAATGCTTCTTTCACTTTCTCTACATAGTCTAACTTCTCCCAAGTAAAAGTTTCAACTTCTTTAGAAACTGTTTCTCCCATTGGATTAGAAAAAGTTACTGTTTTAACCTCTGGTTTTCTTCCCATATGACCATAAGCAGCCGTTTCAGAGTAAATAGGGTTTCTTAATTTTAAACGTTGTTCAATAAAATATGGACGCATATCAAAAATAGTTTCTACTATTTTACTAATTTCTCCATCCGTCATATCAACAGTTGCAGTTCCGTACGTTAATACGTTAATACTTGTAGGTTTTGCTACACCAATAGCATAAGAAACCTGTACTAAAATCTCTTTACATAAACCTGCTGCTACTAAGTTTTTAGCAATATGACGTGTTGCATAAGCTCCAGAACGATCTACCTTAGAAGGATCTTTTCCTGAAAAAGCTCCACCACCATGTGCCCCTTTTCCTCCGTAAGTATCTACAATAATTTTACGACCAGTTAAACCGGTATCTCCATGTGGCCCACCAATAACAAATGTTCCTGTCGGGTTAATGTGATACGTAATATTATCAGTAAACAATGCTTGAATATTAGTAGGTAATTTTGCAACTACTCTTGGTATTAAAATTGAAACAATATCCGTTTTAATCTTAGCTAACATTACATCATCATTTGCATCAAAATCATCATGCTGTGTAGAAATAACAATTGCATCAATTCTTTGCGGCACGTTATCATCAGAATATTCAATAGTTACTTGAGATTTTGCATCTGGTCGTAAATAAGTAATATCAGTATTCTCTCTGCGCAATTCAGCTAATTCAATTAGCAAACGATGAGACAATTCTAATGCTAAAGGCATATAGTTTTCAGTTTCGTCAGTTGCATAACCAAACATCATTCCTTGGTCTCCTGCTCCTTGCTCTTCTGGATTTGCTCTATCAACACCTTGATTAATATCTGGTGATTGCTCATGAATTGCTGAAAAAACGCCACATGAACTACCATCAAACATATACTCACTTTTAGTATATCCAATTTTATTAATCACATCTCGTGCAATTTTTTGGACATCTAAATATGTTTTAGATTTTACCTCTCCTGCCAAAACAACTTGACCAGTAGTAACCAATGTTTCACAAGCAACCTTTGATGCTGAGTCAAAAGCTAAAAAATTATCTATTAAAGCGTCAGAAATCTGATCCGCTACTTTATCTGGGTGTCCTTCAGAAACACTTTCTGAAGTAAATAAGTATGACATAAAACTTCTTTTTTTAAAATTAAATAAAAGAAAAACTTGGATTGCTTGGTCGGCTAAAGGAGTAGATAATTACTGCTTTAGCTTTTTATTATGAACTTACGTTCAATGAGGTTGCAATCAGTCAAATTTTTCCTCAAAAATTATAATGCGAAGTTATATATTATTTTACTCACATAAAAACAAACTTGTAAGGAAATAGAAACTATTGATACTATGATAGTAAAAAGTAATTTTTGTAGAATTGTATTGGTAAAATATTTGATTACTTTTGTAACGTTCAAATAAGACATTAACTTAATTAAAACATAATAACATGGCATTAGAAATTACAGATGCGAATTTTGAAGAATTAGTATTAAAGTCAGATAAACCAGTATTGGTAGATTTTTGGGCCGCTTGGTGTGGACCTTGTAGAATGGTTGGACCTATCGTTGATGAGATTCATAACGAATATGAAGGGAAAGCTATTGTTGGTAAAGTAGATGTTGACAACAATCAAGAGTTTGCAGCTAAGTATGGAGTTCGTAATATTCCTACAGTTTTAGTATTTAAAAACGGAGAGGTTGTTGACAAGCAAGTTGGTGCAGCTCCTAAAAAAGCATATACTGATAAAATTGATGCTGCTTTATAAACAGTACAAGTATAATATATCATTGAAAAGGTTTGGCTAACGCTAAACCTTTTTTTATTTTTAGAACTTAAACTAATTCTACATGAAACAAGTACTGTTTGTTTTTCTTTTTATAGCGCTATTAATCTCTTGTCAAGAAAAAAAAAGCTCAGTAAATTTAATTGAAAAAGGGATTTCACATGAATTAGCAACCTATAGAAAACTACAGATTGATGATGTCAAATACAAATTAACTTTTGATATTCCAGAATCAAAATCAGCAATAATTCCTAGTAAATTAAAATTATCTACTACAATTAAAGACTTGACAAATGATTTGATTCTAGATTTTAATGAGAAGAAATCAAACATTAAATCAATCATTGTAAATAATAAAAGCATTGAAATTCTACATAAAAAGGAGCATCTTATTATTGCTAAGAAACATCTATATAAAGGAAATAATACAATAGAAATAGATTTTAATGCTGGAGAAATGTCGTTGAATAGAAATGATGAGTTTCTATATACATTATTGGTTCCTGACAGAGCAAGCACATTATTCCCTTGTTTTGATCAGCCAGATATTAAAGCGAATTACACATTAACAATTACTGCTCCGAAAGATTGGAAAGTATTATGTGGTGCTTTTGAAACAGCACAAATTACTAAAGGAAGTTTTATTGAACACAGGTTTAATGAAACTGATAAAATGAGTACTTATTTATTTTCTTTTGTCGCAGGAAAATTTAGCGAAGAAGTTCAAAACCCAGGCGCTTTTGAGATGCGATTATTGTATCGAGAAAATAACGAAGAGAAAATAAAAGAAAGTATTGATGAAATATTTAATATTCATCAAAAGTCGATTGACTACTTAGAAGAGTATACATCATATAAATTTCCATTCCAAAAAATGGATTTTGCTACAATTCCGCCTTTTCAATATGGAGGAATGGAGCACGTTGGAGCGATACAATACCGAGAGTCATCATTATTTTTAGATAAAAATGCCACACAAAACAGAAAGTTAGGAAGAGCAAAGTTGATTGCTCATGAAACCTCTCATATGTGGTTTGGAGATTTGGTTACTATGAAATGGTTTAATGATGTATGGATGAAAGAAGTGTTTGCTAATTTTATGGCGGATAAAATTATGAATCCAGTTTTCCCAGAAGTAAATCATGGTTTGCAATTTGCGATGTCACATTACCCAAGCGCTTATTCAGAAGATAGAACACAAGGGACAAATGCAATACGACAAAATTTAGACAATCTTAAAAACGCAGGGTCATTATATGGTAGAATCATCTACAATAAAGCACCAATTATGATGCGTCAATTAGAATATATCTTAGGAGAAGAAGCATTTAAAGAAGGGATGCAAGCCTATATAAAAACCTACGCCAACGGAAATGCAGACTGGAATGAGTTGGTTGCCATTCTTGATAAAAAATCACCGAAGGACATTAAAAAATGGAGCGAAGTTTGGGTGAATAAATCAGGGAGACCTCTAATTTCTGATGCGATTGAATATAAAAACGGTAAAATAACTTCTTTTAAAATTCGTCAAGAGGCAGAAGATGGAACAGATAAATTATGGACACAATCTTTTAGTGTCGGGTTTGTATATGAGAATGAAATAAAAACGATTGATATTACCTTATCAGGTAAAGAATTTGTCTTTAACGATGCAATAGGCTTTGATAAGCCAGCGAGTATTATCTATAATTATAATGGTTTTGGATATGGTGTTTTTCCTGTTAATGAAGACACAATTCAGTTTTATAGTGACCTAAAAGATGACTTGGCAAAAGGGTATGCATATATCAATTTATATGAGAATTTTTTAAATAAAAAAATAACAGCTAAAAAAGCATTTACAACTTTCTTAAATGGAATGTTGGTTGAGAAAAATGAGTTGATAGCTAATTATCTTTCTGGCAGAGTGAGTAGTATATATTGGTCGTTTTTTAATCAAGAACAAAGAATAGATGTTCAGCAAGAGTTAGAACGTAAAGTGTTGAATTTATTAAATTCAGATAGTTCAAAAAATTTAAAAAGAACTATTTTTGGCTTGTATCGCTCAATAGCAATTTCTAAAAAAGGTAAAGAAACGCTGTATCGGTTATGGGCAAAGAAAGAGAAAATTAAAAACTTATATATCAGTAAAAACAACTTTGAAGGTTTGGCTACACAATTAGCAATATATAAACACCCCAAGGCAACAGAAATACTCACAGAGCAACTAACTAGAATCAGCAACCCAGATAGGTTAGAACGATTTAAATGGTTATTATCATCTCTTTCAAATGATGAAAACATTAGAGATGATTTCATGAAATCTTTATTATTAAAAGAAAATAGAGAAAAAGAATCTTGGGTACAAGCTGCATTAAGCAATATACATCATCCATTGAGACAAAAATCAGGAATAAAACATTTTAGGTCTTGTTTAGATATTCTAGAAGAGATACAATTAACAGGAGATATTTTCTTTCCTAAAGGATGGTTAAGTAGCTCTGTTGGGAGATACAACTCTAAAGAAGCTTTTAATATTTTACAACACTTTTTTAAAGAAAACCCAAATTACAACCCAATTCTTAGAATGAAGTTATTACAAACAACCGATAACTTAATTAGAGCTCAAGAAATTAAAAAGTAATGGATTTAGAAAATAAAATAGAGAAGCATTCTATTGGGAATATAGAGTTACTTGCCAAACAAGTTGTTGAAGGTTTCATTACAGGCATGCACAAAAGCCCGTTTCATGGTTTCTCTGTTGAATTTTCAGAACACAAACTATATAACAAAGGAGAAAGCACGCGTCATATAGACTGGAAACTATTTGCTAAAACTGAAAAACTATACATAAAAAAGTACGAAGAGGAAACCAATTTACGCTGTCATTTAATTATTGACAATTCTGCTTCTATGCATTACCCTATTATTAAAAACCAATCAATTAACAATTTAAATAAAATTGGTTTTTCAGCAGTAGCTGCTGCTTCTTTAATGGAAATTTTAAAAAGACAACGAGATGCGGTAGGCTTAAGTATATATTCCAGCACTTATGAATACTATGCCCCTGAAAAAGGGAGTGAGCGTCATCGTAAAATGTTACTAAATCAACTAGAGAGCTTACTTACTTCTAATTCTACATCAACAACTGAAACACATCAATATCTACATGAAATAGCAGAAAACATTCATCGTCGTTCTTTAATTTTCTTATTTACCGATATGTTTCAAACCACAAAAAATGAAGAAGAGCTTTTTGATGCTCTAAGACATTTAAAATTCAACAAACATGAAGTTGTATTATTTCATACTTATGATAAAAAAACTGAATTTTTATTCGATTTCGATAATAAACCAAAAAAATTTGTAGACCTAGAGACTGGAGAAGAAATAAATTTACATGCCGATAATGTTCAACAAGATTATACTGAATTAAGTAAAGAGTTTTTCAATAACCTAAAAAACAAATGCTTACAATACAAAATAGATTACATCCCTGTCGACATTAATGAAGGCTACAGTAAAATACTAACATCGTACCTTATTAGCAGAAAAAAAAATCATAAATAATCTCTTTTTTATTTAAAAAAAGGTTCTATATTTGCACTCGCTTAGAGCAACGGTCTGGTAGTTCAGTTGGTTAGAATACCTGCCTGTCACGCAGGGGGTCGCGGGTTCGAGTCCCGTCCAGACCGCAAAAAGCTCCTCATTTATGAGGAGCTTTTTCTTTTTTATAATTAAAGAGAAAACGAAAGAACTAAACTACACTTAACTACAACATTTTCCCCTTCTTTTTTAGCATAAATAAACCTACTAGGCAACAGAGAATACCCTTTAACCTCACCCTTCCACTTGTCAGTGCATCTATAATCTTTCCATTAGCACCAATATTAAAACTGACTTCTATTTTTCCTTTTATATTATTTGAACCAGCCTCTTCATGACACCTAAAATTATCCATTAAGGGATTTGTCTTTTCTGAATTAAAACAATCAAGTCCTTCCTCTTTATCTATTCTTCTACATTTTTTAAATACTGGTATTTCAGCTACAAAGCCAAACTCATAAACTTCTTCTTTTAACAAAAATTTTCATCCTCAATAATTTTAATTTTATCAATAAAATCTAATTCTTACAAAGATCAAACTCCTATTATTTCTTTAGATTTTAAAAATAATTCATCTCGCACCTTTCTCACTCTATAGTATCTTGTTTTTTTATACCGAGAAATCCTTTATTCAGCAATACCTCTTCTAGAAACATTCCCTATTCTACTAGGCTTCTCTGATACGTATTTATTCATTACACTTAGATAAGCAACATTAAGTTTGGGTGACTCACACGTACTTCTAACTACAAAAAACCACTTACTAAGCTTAAAACGATAACACATAACATTTCACTCATAATTATATATTATAATAGCATCAGAGAATAGCTATTAATGGACGAATAAATAAGCACATATTCAAAATAAAACGCTTTATCGAACAAAAAGATTTAAAATAGTTTGCTGATTCAAAAAACATTTCTATCTTTGCACCCGCTAAGAGCAACGGTCTGGTAGTTCAGTTGGTTAGAATACCTGCCTGTCACGCAGGGGGTCGCGGGTTCGAGTCCCGTCCAGACCGCAAAAAGCTTCTCATTTTATGAGGAGCTTTTTTCATTTTTAAAAATATCCTACAACATATTTGTTTTTCTCATATTAATCTTTAGATTTGTCCCGTACAACAAAAACAAAAATGATGTTACAAAATATTTGGCAAGGTTTCTATTTTTACTTTTATTTCTTTAATAGGAGCTGAGACTTTATACCATATTTTTAACTAACAAATATAAATTATAAAGCCTCGATATATCGAGGCTTTTTTTTTGGACTAAAATGAAACAAACAGTAATTGCAATTCAAGGAGCCGAAGGCTCAAATCATCACAAGGTAGCTCGTGATTTTTATGGGAAAGATACTCAACTGAAAGAATGCTTATCTTTTGATATACTAGTAGACAGCTTATTAGACCAAACAGCGAACAAAGGAATTATGGCAATAGAAAACACTATTGCTGGTTCTATCATTCCAAATTATGCATTGATAGACAATCACAATTTACATATTAGTGGTGAGGAGTATTTAAATATTCACCATCATTTAATGGCGTTGCCAGGGCAGATAATTCAAGATATTAAAGAAGTGTGTTCACATCCAATGGCATTGTTGCAGTGTAAAGAATTCTTTAAAAAATATCCACATATTAAGCTAGTGGAAGATGTAGATACTGCAGAGGTAGCCAAACGAATTTCAAAAAATCAGTTGAAAGGTATTGCGGCAATTGCACCTAAGTTGGCAGCAGAAATTTTTGACCTGGAGGTAATTGAAGACGAAATTCAAACAATGAAAGACAATGCTACTCGTTTTGTAATTGTGCAAACAGATGCTCCACATAATGGTATTGATCAAATAAATAAAGCTTCGCTAAAATTTCAATTAGATCACAAAAGAGGGAGTTTGGCAGCGATTTTAAATGTATTGAGCGATTGTAAAATGAATTTAACGAAGATACAATCCTTACCTGTGATAGAATCGCCCTGGAAATATTCATTCTTTGTTGATGTTACTTTTGATGATTATAAGAATTACGAAAAAGTAATCGCAATTATAGAAATTATGGCTTCAGAATTAAAAGTTTTAGGCACTTATAAAAACGGAAGAAAATGATTCAATCAGCAAAAAGGTTAGATACCGTGCAAGAATACTATTTCTCTAAAAAATTAAGAGAAGTTAGAGAGTTGGCATCAGCAGGAAAACCAATTATTAATATGGGTATTGGTAGTCCAGATTTACAACCACCAACTAAAGTAATCGATGCTATTCAGCAAAGTTTTAACGACGCTGCTGCACATAAATACCAAAGTTACCAAGGGTTGCCTGAATTAAGAAATGCAATTTCTGAGTTTTATAAGCATAAATTTAATGTGAACACAAATCCTGCTAATGAGATACTGCCTTTAATGGGAAGTAAAGAAGGAATTATGCATATTTCCATGGCTTTTTTAAATGAAGGTGATCAAGTATTAATACCTAACCCTGGCTATCCAACCTATACTTCTGTAACCAAACTAATGGGTGCTGATCCAGTTTTTTATGAATTGAATGAAAAGCATCATTGGCAACCAAATTTTGAGGAGCTAGAAGCATTAGATTTAACAAAAATAAAAATAATGTGGGTAAATTATCCACACATGCCAACGGGAACAAAT
The DNA here is from genome assembly GCA_965364955.1 of uncultured Tenacibaculum sp. Lineage (GTDB taxonomy): Bacteria > Bacteroidota > Bacteroidia > Flavobacteriales > Flavobacteriaceae > Polaribacter. The sequence goes on from CBDTZS010000036.1 coordinate 23,363, forward strand.
GCTTTAAAAGAAACCTTTGAAAAGTTGATTTCTTTCGGAAAAAAGCATCAAATACTAATTGTAAACGACAATCCGTATAGCTTTATTTTAAATGATAATCCATTAAGTATTTTGCAAGTTGATGGTGCAAAAGACATTGCTTTAGAATTGAATTCATTGAGTAAAACATTTAATATGGCTGGTTGGCGTGTTGGAATGGTGTTAGGAAATGAGAATTATATCAACCAGATATTAAAAGTAAAAAGTAATATGGATTCAGGAATGTTTTACGGAATTCAGAAAGGAGCTATTGAGGCATTGCATTTATCTGATGATTGGTTCAAAAACCAAAATAAAGAGTATGAAGAAAGAAGGACTCTGATTTTTAAAATTGCTGATAAACTAGGTTGCACCTATGATGAAAATTCAACTGGACTATTTGTTTGGGCAAAGATTCCACCAGGAAAAATATCAGAAGAAGTAACAGATGAAATTTTGTATGATAAAGACATCTTTATAGCTCCTGGAACTGTTTTTGGAAGTCAAGGAGAAGGATATATCCGGTTTTCATTATGTGTTTCTAAAGAAGCAATTAATAAAGCAATTAGCAGGTTTGCTCTATAGAGACTATAATTAATGTCATTTCGAACTCAGTCGATAAGTAAAATAAAAATATGAACGTATTTGTAATAGGAATTGGATTAATTGGTGGAAGCATGGTTTTGGATCTTAAAAGGACGTATCCAGAAGTAGTTGTTTACGGAATTGACACCAATGAAGAGCATCTAGAAAAGGCAATTGAACTAGGTGTAATTGATATAAAAGCAACATTTGAAGATTTAGGAAAAGCAGAAATTGTTATTGTTTCTATTCCGGTTGATATACAATTAGAGGTAATACCTAAAGTATTGGATTTAGTTTCCGATGACACATTGGTTTTCGATGTAGGTTCTACCAAAGAAGACATTTGTAAGGTTTTAGAGAATCACCCAAAAAGGAGAAACTATTTAGCAGCTCATCCTATTGCAGGAACAGAATTTTCCGGACCAACAGCGGCGCATACTGGGTTGTTTGAGCAAAAGACAAATATTATATGCGAGGTAGAAAAAACAGCTTTTAAGCTGCAAGAAAAAGCGCTAGATATCTTTGCTAAACTAGGAATGCGTATCCGATATATGGATGCAAAATCTCATGACAAACACATTGCTTATGTTTCACATTTATCACACATCAGTGCATTTATGTTAGGAAAAACAGTAATTGAAAAAGAAAAAAATGAACGAGATATCTTTGATATGGCAGGAAGTGGATTTGCTTCGACAGTTCGTTTGGCAAAAAGTTCGCCAGCAATGTGGGCGCCGATTTTTGAACAGAATAAAACCAATGTTATTGAAACCTTGGATGAATATATAAACAACCTTCAGCAATTTAAAAAGTTGATGATACAAGACGATTTTACCGAAATTCATAATGAAATGGAAAGTACAAATCATATAAAGCAAATATTAAACGGCATAAAATAAAACGCCACAACAAGTAAAAAAATGGAAAACACAAAAGAATTAAAAACATGGTTGGATGATATGACACTTGCGCATCCACTAGTAATAGCAGGGCCTTGTAGTGCAGAAACCGAAGAACAGGTATTAAGAATTGCACACGAATTAAAAAATTCTGATGTAAATTATTTCCGTGCGGGAATTTGGAAACCAAGAACACGACCAGGAATGTTTGAGGGAGTAGGAGCAATTGGATTAAAATGGTTGCAAAAAGTAAAGGCAGAAACAGGCATGAAAACGTGTACTGAAGTTGCCAATGCAGCACATGTAAAATTAGCTTTAGAGTATGATGTAGATTTATTATGGATCGGAGCACGCTCTACAGTATCTCCTTTTATTATGCAAGAAATTGCTGATGCTTTACAAGGAACAAACAAAATTGTATTGGTAAAGAATCCTGTAAATCCAGATTTAGCATTATGGTTAGGTGGGATTGAAAGATTATATACTGCTGGAATTAAAAATTTAGGAGCAATACATAGAGGATTTTCTACTTATGAAAAAACAAAATACAGAAATATTCCAGAATGGCAATTGGCAATTGAGTTTCAAAATAGATTTCCTGATTTACCATTAATTTGTGACCCTTCTCATATTACAGGAAACAGAGAAATGATTTTTGATGTTTCACAAACAGCTTTAGATTTAAATTTTGATGGATTGATGATTGAAACGCATACCGATCCAGATAACGCATGGTCTGATGCTGCACAGCAAGTAACACCTGATTCTTTAAAACAGATCATGGAAGATTTAAAAATCAGAAAAGAAACTGAAACAGATTCTACTTACAGAGAATCTTTAGATAACTTGAGAGCTCAAATAAACGTAGTCGATGATCAGTTAATTGAAATGATGAGCAAAAGAATGCAAGTTGCTGATAAAATAGGTATTTTAAAAAAAGAAAAAAATGTTGCCGTTTTACAGTCTAGACGTTGGAATGAAATTCTAGGGAAAATGATTTTAGAAGGAGAAAGTAAAGGTTTAAGTGAAGAATTTGTTTTAAAAATGTTTAAAGCTATTCACCAAGAATCTATTAATCATCAAGAAAAAATTATTAAAGGCTAAAAAATAACATTAATTATTCTCTGACCTTAATTAGGGAGTAAAAAAAGTTACTTAAAAGCAACCTTTTTTACTCCCTAATTTTTTGTATTTTTCATACAACCAAACTCATATCAAAATGCCTCTTATAAATACGATTGACGATGTAATTGAAACACTCCAAAAAATCATTAAAGAAACTATTAAAAACAAGAGTACCTTAGGTTATTTTGCGGCACTCTAT
>CBDTZS010000037.1:0-26115 GCA_965364955.1 uncultured Tenacibaculum sp.
CTTCTACATGGGTTGATGCAAATAGCAATGGTACTGTTGATGCTGGAGAATTAACCGAAGGATCTCAATTATATAGAGAAAATTCTAAGAAGTCTTTTGACCCAGGAGGAACAGCGTTTTATCACAATGTAGGGAACATGGATGTTTCTAAAACCTTATCTGATAATTTAAGTGTTGCTTTTGGTACAGAGATTAGATTTGAAAAATTTGAAGTAATCGAAGGAGAACTAGGCTCATATGATGGTGGTGGTGCAGATTCGTTTGCAGGTAACAGTCCAGAAAACTCAGGTTCTTTTACACGTTATAACTTTGGTGGGTATGCTTCTTTAAACTGGAATCCTTCTGAAAACTTAACTTTAGATGGTACTATTCGTTCTGAAAATTATTCTGATTTTGGAAATGCGTTTGTTTGGAAAGCAAGTGGAGCCTATACTATTAATGATAAATATACATTAAGAAGTTCTATATCTACAGGTTTTAGAGCTCCAACATTACACCAAATATATACACAAAAAGCACAATATAGTTTTATTCCTGGAGAAGGGATTCAAGTGGGTGGTTTGGTTAGCAATGTTTCACCTCAAGCGGGAGAAAAATTCTTAGATATTCCAAAATTAAAAGAAGAAACTTCTACAAACTATACCTTGGGTATTGGAGGAAAAGTAAACAGAAACTTAAGTTTTACTCTGGATTATTACAGTATTAATGTAGAAGACCGAATTATTTTAAGTACTGAAATAACACCTCCAACTTTACCTGCTTTCGAAGGCTTGTCTGACGTTAGTTTTTTTGCTAACGCTTTAGATACAAAGACTTCTGGTATAGATGTAGTTATTGGATACAATAAGTTAGAATTAGGTGAAGGAAAATTAGGTTTTAACTTATCAGGGAACTACGTTATAAAAAATGAAAGAGATGGAGCTGTTAAAAATCCAAGTTCTGTTGATGGTTCGATTACTGGACAATCTGTAGTAAATGAAACACAAGAAGCTTTATTCTTTACTTCTAGACCAAAAACGAAGTGGATTTTAGGTACAACTTATGATATTGGTAAATGGGGATTCTCATTAAATAACACCTTATTTGGTAAAACAGAATTTACGCAACAAGGTTTAGCGACCACAACAAGTCCTAATTTACAAAACCCTGCTTTACCTTTAAGTAGCACAAATCCTATTGTTAGTTATAATTTAATTAACCCTGGTGCATCCAATGAATATGTTATTCATGATTTAGGTACTGAATTCGATACTAAAGTTGTAACCGATTTAGGAATTAATTTTAATGCAACTGAAAAATTAACAGTTGCCTTAAACGTTAACAACTTGTTTAATGTATTACCAGAATGGAGTTTTGTTGCAAAAACTGCAAAAGGACAAGCTATAATGGATGATACAACTATTACAACTAGTGGTCAAACTCCAATTAAAAACCAATCTGATTTAATTACATTCAATCAACGTTATTCTCAAATGACATATGATGGTTATCATTTTAGTCAATTAGGTACAATGTTTAATTTATCTTTAAATTATCAATTTTAATTAATAGTCCTCGTTATTTATAATTATTTGAGCGAAAGCCGAAATCGTAAAGATTTCGGCTTTCTTATTAATTATAAAATTTATTTTACATAAAAAAATCCTGAGTTTTCACTCAGGACTTCATGTTAATATCTCTAAAATATCTTACTCGTTATGCATAAAACGTTGTTTAGCCAGTAACTCCTCCTCTGTTTCTACATTTTCATCATCAGGAACACAACAGTCTACAGGACATACTGCTGCACATTGAGGCTCTTCATGAAAACCTTTACATTCAGTACATTTATCTGCTACGATGTAATATATTTCATCAGAAACAGGCTCTTGAACTTCTTCTGAATTTGCTTTTTTACCATTTGGTAAAACAACATTTCCTTTTAAATCTGTTCCATCTGCATACTTCCAATCATCTGCTCCTTCATATATTGCTGTATTCGGACATTCTGGTTCACAAGCACCACAATTTATACATTCATCAGTTATTATAATTGCCATAATTAATCTGTTTCAGTTTTGTAACTTTGCAAGCGCAAAAATAGTTCCAAATTAATTTAGAAACAAAATAAATGGATACAATCCAAAATAGAATTTCAGCTTTTATAGAATTAGGGAAGTTTTTAAGTCAGTTTACTCAAGAAAATACAGCACAAAAAAATAACATTCAATTTAATGAGTTGTTTTTTGATGGATTTAAACATCAATTAAAAATCGCTGGAGAAAATAACAAATGGTTTACAAAAGAAAACTTATTATTTGCCACCGAAAGTTGGTCTAAAGCCTTAACCAAAGAGAATATTCATCAATGGATTTCTAACGAAAAATTAGGAAATAACGACTCAAAACAAGTTGCTATTATTATGGCAGGAAACATTCCACTAGTTGGATTTCATGACTTCTTATCTGTTTTAATTTCTGGGCATTCGGTTTTGGTAAAACAATCATCAAACGACAAGCATTTATTACCTTTTTTAGCAAAATATTTAGAATATGTTGAACCTGAATTAAAAGGGAACATAACTTTTACTGAAGAAAAACTAACTGGTTTTGATGCTGTAATTGCCACAGGAAGCAATAATACTGCTCGTTATTTTGAGTATTATTTTAAAAACAAACCTAGTATTATTAGAAAAAGCAGAAACTCTGTTGCTGTTTTAACAGGAAATGAAACGAAACAAGACTTTGAAAATCTAAGTAGCGATATATTTCGTTATTTTGGTTTAGGTTGTCGTTCGGTTTCAAAATTATTTGTTCCTAAAAACTATGATTTCGATTCATTTTTTAAAGGAATGTATAATCAACATGAAATTATTAACAATGCTAAATACGCTAACAATTACGATTATAATAAAACGGTGTATTTAATGAGTGAGTTTGATATTTTAGAAAACGGATTCTTAATGATTAAAGAAGATGAAAGTTATACTTCTCCAATTGCTACTGTTTTTTATGAATATTATGATAATGTTGATGATTTAAAAATAAAACTTTGGGAAGACAGAGAAAAAACTCAATGTGTTGTTGCTAGTAATTTTATTGAAAGTGAAATTGCTTTCGGTCAAACACAACATCCTCAATTATGGGATTATGCAGATGGCGTAAATACTTTAGCTTTTTTATCAAAAATTTAAAGATGAACTCCCTATAAATTTTGCACCTTTGTTATAACAAAACACCTTTAAATAATGAAAAAGCATAACTTTAGCGCAGGTCCATGTATTTTACCTGAAGAAGTTTTAAAAAAAGCTTCAGATGCTATTATAAACTTTAATAATGATGATCTTTCATTACTTGAAATATCGCACAGAAGTAAACCTTTTGTCGATGTAATCGAAAATGCAAGAAGTTTAGCTTTAGAATTATTAGGGTTAAAAAATAAGGGTTATACAGCATTGTTTTTACAAGGAGGGGCTAGTGCACAATTTTTAATGACTGCTTATAATTTATTAAACAAAAAAGCAGCCTATTTAAACACAGGTACATGGAGCTCTAAAGCTATAAAAGAAGCGAAACTATTTGGTGAACTGATTGAAGTAGCTTCTTCAAAAGATAAAGATTTCAATTATATTCCTAAAGGATATGAAATCCCTACCGATGTCGATTATTTTCATTGTACGAGTAACAATACTATTTACGGTACACAAATGAAAAGCTTTCCAGAAACTACTGTTCCGTTAATCTGTGATATGAGTTCTGATATTTTTTCCCGTCAGCTAGATTTTTCAAAATTTGATTTAATTTATGCAGGAGCACAAAAAAATATGGGACCAGCAGGTACTACGCTAGTCATTATTAAAAATGATGTTTTAGGAAAAGTAGAACGTGCGATTCCGTCAATGTTAAACTATCAGTCTTTTATTGACAAAGATAGTATGTATAATACACCTCCCGTTTTTGCCATTTATACTTCTATGTTAACATTAGAGTGGTTAAAAGATTTAGGAGGAATTAAATTTATAGAAAAAGTAAACGAGCAAAAATCAGCTCTTTTATATACTGAAATAGACAGAAATCCTTTATTTAAAGGTGTAGTCGTTAAAGAAGATAGAAGTCACATGAATGCTACCTTTACTTTAACGAATGATAAATTAAAAGATAAATTTGATACGATGTGGAAAGAAGCCAATATTAATGGTTTAAACGGTCACAGAAGTGTTGGTGGATATAGAGCAAGCATGTACAATGCATTACCTTTATATAGCGTACAAGCCTTAGTAGATGTAATGCAAGAATTAGAAAGAAACGCATAATTTAACTCGTCATTACGAACGAAATGAAGTAATCTCATAATTAAGGTTGCCTCATTACACTCGTAATGCAGCATATTTATAAAAATGAAAATATTAGCAAACGACGGAATCTCAGAAGGTGGTAAATCTACTTTAGAAAATGCAGGATTTGAAGTAGTAACTACCAAAGTTGCTCAAGAACAATTAGATAATTTTATTAATGATGAAGAAATTAACGTTATCATTATTAAAAACAATACAGAAATACATTCTGAACTCATAGATAATTGCCCAAGCTTGAAATTAATAGCAAATGCAAGTACTAATAACGATAATATCGATGTTGACTATGCCCAAGAATGTGGTGTGCAAGTATTAAATATTTCAGACGCTAGTGCCAATGCTATTGCCGAATTAGTTTTTGCTCATTTATTAGGTATGGTTCGTTTTTTACATCAAGCTAATAGAGAAATGCCTTTAGAAGGAGACATGAATTTCAATAATTTAAAAAACCAATTTTCTAACGGAACTGAATTACGTGGAAAGACTTTGGGGATTATAGGAATGAGTACTTCAGGACAACAAGTCGCTAAAATTGCTTTAGGTTTAGGGATGAAAGTAATCGCTTTTGATGTTAATTTTGAAAACACCTTAATGATTCCTATTGAATTTTATAATGGTAAAATTGTTGAAATTGAAATTGATCTTATCAGTTCAGATGAACTACTTAAAAAAGCTCATTTCATAAGCTTACATTTACCTCCGCAAGAAAACCATGTGATTGGTGTTAAAGAATTTGAAAAAATGAAAGATGGCGTTGGTTTTATAAATGTTGCTGAAAGCGGGTTAGTTGATGAAATTGCCTTAATAAATGCGATAGAAAGTGGTAAAGTACAATATGCTGGTTTAGATACTTTTGAAAATCAACCTACACCAGAAATTCAATTATTAATGAATCCTGAACTATCTTTAAGTCCTAATATTGCCGCTAATACAATAGAATCACAAGATAAGATCGGACTAGAATTAGCAAATAAAATTATTAATTCTTTACACGTATAAATATATTTTTAATGGCTATTGTAAAACCTTTTAAAGCAGTAAGAGCTACCAGAGATAAAGTAGCCATGGTTTCGTCTAAATCGTATGAAATTTATAGTTCAGAAATGTTAAACGCAAAATTAGCGTTTAATCCATATACATTCTTACATGTAATAAACCCTGGGTATAAATATCATAAGCAAGACGTTACTGGTGAGCAGCGCTTTAAATTGGTTCATAACCGTTATTTAGAATTTAAAGAAGATGGTGTTTTTACAAAAGATAAAAAACCAGGTTTTTACATCTATCAAAAAACAACTCCAACAAGTTCTTTCTGCGGAATTATTGCTGCAACTTCAGTTGAAGATTACCATAATAATACTATAAAAAAACACGAAGGCACTCTTCAAGAAAGAGAATCGTTATTTGAAAACTATCTAAAAAACACAGGATTTAATTCAGAACCTGTCCTCCTCACCTATCCTGATAATGATAGTATTGATTCAATTATAAAAAAGTATCGAGCTAACAGAGCTGAATATGAGTTTTCAACAACCGATAAAGATGCTCATTTACTATGGGTTGTTGATAATGAAGATGATATTAAACAAATTACCTATGCTTTTGCTCAAGTAAATACGTTATACATTGCAGACGGTCATCATCGCTCTACATCTTCTTGTTTATTAGCAAAGAGACTCGCTAATGAAAACCCAAATCATACTGGTAATGAAAAATATAATTTTTTTATGAGCTATTTGTTACCTGAAAGTCAATTAAGTATTTACGAGTTTAATCGATTTATAAAAGATTTAAACGGATTCTCTCCGGACGAATTTTTAATTGAATTAGATACTTTTTTTAGAATAGAAAATAGAGGTCAAGAATTATACAGACCAAAAAAGAAGCATCAGTTTAGTATGTATTTAAACGGAGAGTTTTACGCGTTACATTTACGTAAATCTGCCTATGAATTTACTGATGCTTTAAGTAAGTTAGATGCTCAAATTTTATACCAAACAATTTTAAATCCAATATTAGGAATTAAGGATATAAGAAATGCCTCTAAAATAATGTATTCACAAGATAAATCTGATAGCTTAGAATTAAAAACAAAAGTTGATGCTGGTGATTTTAAAGTTTCTTTCGGAATGTTACCAACTACAATAAATGAGCTAAAAGAAATTGTAGATGCAGATATGTTGATGCCCCCAAAAACAACATATATAGAACCTAAATTAAGAAGTGCTTTAACCATTTATGAATTCTAATACAATGATAGGAATTAAAGAAAATCTTCAAGAAATAAAAGCAACTATTCCAGAAAACGTAACATTAGTTGCGGTTTCTAAAACCAAACCTATTGCCGATATTCAGGAAGCATATGATGCAGGTCAAAGAGTATTTGGTGAAAACAAAATTCAGGAAATGGTTACAAAGTTTGATGCCTTACCAAAAGACATCGAATGGCACATGATAGGTCATTTACAACGTAACAAAGTAAAATACATGGGCCATTTTGTTAATTTAATTCATGGAGTAGATAGTTTTAAAACACTTCAAGAAATTAACAAACAAGCTAAAAAACATGATCGAGTAATTAACTGCTTATTACAAGCTCGAATTGCAAAAGAAGAAACTAAATTCGGATTATCTTTTTTAGAAATTGATCAAATTATTTCATCAGAAGAACTTTCAGAATTACAGCATATAAAAATTGTTGGTTTTATGGGAATGGCTACTTTTACTGATAATAAAGAACAGTTACAAGAAGAGTTTTCATCTTTAGCTAAGTTCTTTAAAAAAAATCAGGAAAAAGACCCAAAACTATCTACATTATCAATGGGAATGAGTGGTGATTATCAACTAGCTATAAAAAACGGAAGTAATATGGTAAGAATTGGTAGTGCTATTTTTGGAGTTCGAAATTATATTGTTTAGATTTACATTAATCAGCTAAAAAGAAAAAGAATTGTACGCAATTTTAGACATTGAAACAACAGGAGGGAAATTTAATGAAGAAGGAATTACAGAAATTGCTATTCATAAATATGATGGTCATCAGATAGTTGACCAGTTTATTAGTTTGGTAAATCCCGAAAGAGAAATTCAAGAGTTTGTTGTTAAACTAACTGGTATTAACAGTAAAATGCTTCGAAACGCACCTAAATTTCATGAAATTGCAAAACGCATTATAGAAATTACCGAAGGCTGTATTATCATTGCTCACAATGCTAGTTTCGATTATCGAATTTTACGCACAGAATATAATCGTTTAGGTTTTGATTTTCAAAGAAACACTCTTTGTACTGTAGCACTTAGTAAAAAACTAATTCCAGAAGCTCCTTCGCACAGTTTAGGTAAACTATGTAGATTTATTGGTATACCAATGTCTGACAGACATAGAGCAAATGGTGATGCTTTAGCAACGATACAATTATTTAAATTATTACTAGAAAAAGATGTTGATAAAAGCATTATCCAACAATCAATAAAATATTCTGACAATAGGCAAGAAAAGCAACGTTTTATAAAAATATTAGATAAACTACCTGAAAAACAAGGTGTCTTTTATGTACATAGTGAAGAAGGTAACATCATATTTATAGGCAGAGGTAAAAACATAAAACAAGAAGTAAATAAACTTTTCTTAAAAGATACTCCTAAAGGTGAAAAAATAATTAAGAGAGTTAATGATGTTACGTATGAAGAGACAGGAAACCCTCTTTTTACTCGATTAAAGTATCATTTAGAACTGATTAAATTAAAACCTAAATTTAATGTTATTCGTAAGCGAAAAATATCTAACAAAGATTTTAATCATGACCATTTATTAATTATAGATAAAGGAAGAACACCTGAAGAACATGCTGTTATTTTAATAGAAAACAACATCGTTTTAGGATATGCTTATACCAATTTCGCCTTTCAAGAAAATCAATTAACTATTTTAAAATCAATGCTAACGCCTATTGAAAGCGCAGATTTAGCTAAAACAATTATTAAAAATTACTTACTTAAAAATAAAGTAGGAAAAATAGTACGATTACAAGTTGAAAACAATTTATAATAGTCTCTAAACAACTTCTTTCACTTGAAAAAAAATACTAAAAACTGGAAAGATAAACTTCATGAAATAATTTATGAAGCAGATACTCCTGCTGGTAAATTATTTGATGTTATTCTGTTAATTGCCATAATTGCTAGTATCGTATTGGTAATGCTTGAAAGTGTTCATAATATTAATTCAAAATACGGTACACTTTTAAATATTTCTGAATGGGTAATTACCCTACTTTTTACTCTGGAATATATCGTTCGTATAATATCTATTAAAAAGCCTACCAAATACATTTTTAGTTTTTATGGTATTATTGATTTACTCTCAACTTTACCTAAGTACTTAGCTATTTTCTTTACAGGTACACATAGTTTAGTCGCTTTAAGAGCTTTACGATTATTACGTGTTTTTAGAATTTTAAAATTGGCTCGTTTTGTTGGTGAATCTAACAATCTTATGAAAGCACTAAAAGCAAGCAAAGCAAAAATTGCTGTCTTTTTATTTTTTATATTAATTTTATGCGTCATTTTAGGAACTATTATGTATTTAATTGAAGGTGGTGATAATGGTTTTACAAGCATACCTAGAAGCGTGTATTGGGCGATTGTAACACTTACTACGGTAGGTTATGGAGACATTGCTCCTCACACACCGTTTGGTCAATTTATTGCTAGTATTGTTATGATTTTAGGATACGCTATTATTGCTGTTCCAACAGGTATTGTTAGTTCTGAAATGGTTAAAGTGAATGATGTTAACTTAAACACACAATCTTGCCCAAATTGTTCTTCTGAAGGGCATGATGATAACGCTATTTTTTGTAATCACTGCGGAAATAAACTCCACTATTAAATGAAAAACACTTTAATTACCATTGTTGGCGCAACTGCTATAGGTAAAACAGCTCTTAGTATTAAGCTCGCAAAATATTTTGGCTGTGATATTATTTCGTGTGATTCTCGTCAGTTTTATAAAGAAATGACTATTGGTACCGCTGTTCCAAATACAGATGAGTTAGCAGCTGTAACACATCATTTTATTCAAAACCGAAGCATTTTTGAAGATTATTCTGTTGGTCAATTTGAAAAAGATACTTTAGCTAAATTAGATGAATTGTTTACTGAAAATCCAATTCAAATTATGGTTGGAGGCAGTGGCTTATATGTTGATGCTGTTTTAAAAGGCTTGGATTATTTTCCGGTTGTAGATCCTTTAATAAGAATTAATCTTACGAAAGAATTAGAAGAAAATGGAATTGCGCAACTTCAAGATAAACTTAAAGAATTAGATATTGAAACTTATAATTCGATAACGATTGACAATCCGCATCGATTAATTCGTGCCTTAGAAATTTGTATTGGTTCTGGTGAAACTTATTCATCATTTAAAAACAAACCCAAAGCACCTCGCAATTTTCAATCAATAAAAATTGGATTAACTGCTGATAGAGAAATTATGTACGATCGTATTAATCGTCGAGTTGATATTATGATGGAAAATGGTTTATTAGAAGAAGCTAAGAATCTATATCCTAATAAAAATCTTAACGCATTAAAAACCGTAGGGTACCGAGAATTATTCGAATATTTTAATGATAATTTTACCAAAGAGTTTACTATTGGTGAAATTAAAAAAAATACCCGTCGCTTTGCAAAACGACAAGGTACTTGGTTTCGAAAAGACAAAGACATCATTTGGTTTGATTTTAAAGAAGATGTAGAACAAGTCATACAATCAATAGAAGCTAAACTTTAACGGTTTTTATACACTACAACTTCTTCACTTTTATATATTTGTAAGCATTCACTCAAGGGTTTTATAAACTATAATAATCTCTTATATTTGAGTTGTTGAATTTTACTGTAATCAATCTATACTATTTTAACTAAATAAAAAAAATGAAATCAAAAATTACACTTTTAATAGCCGTTCTTTTAACAACTATATCTTTTGCTCAAACTAAACTGGGAACCGTAAACAGTGATTTAATTATCGATAAAATGCCGCAAATGAAAAACGTTTTACGCAGAGTTGAAAATTACGGAAAGAGGTTAGATTCATCATTTCAGGTAAAAGCAAAAGAGTATCAAGCAAAAATTGAAGCTTATAAAACTGCTGAAAAAACATTATCAGATGCCGATAAAAAAACTAAGGTTCAAGAAATTAATGTTCTAGATCAAGAAATGGGTAAATTCCGTCAAAACGGTACCAAAATGATGCAATTACAAAGAGATGAAAATATGCGTCCTTTATATAAAAAATTAAGTGAGGTAATTGCTGAAGTTGCTAAAGCCAATGGTTATACACAAATCTTAACCACTAACGGAAATCAATTTGGATACATTGATAAAGATTTTGATATCACTCAATTAGTTTTAAATAAATTAGGTATAAAAGAATAATTACTTTTGATGGACAAGAAATCAAAAGATTTACAATTACAATACGAAGGATATTTACAAACACCTTTTCTATGGAATGGAAAAGGTGTTTTTGATTTACAACAATTCAGTAACATTAGTACTAAAACCTCGTCTTTCTCAACTTTAATTATTCCAAAACTTCGACTAGGTAAACTTGTTGAGCGCTTTGTTTCTTTTGATTTACAACAAAATTCATCAATTGAAATAATTGCAGAAAACATACAAATTCAACAAGAAAAAATAACCTTAGGAGAATTAGATTGCATCTTATTAAAAAATGAAAAACCAATTCACTTAGAAATTGTATATAAGTTTTACTTACATGATAGCTCGGTTGGAGAATCTGAACTTGCACATTGGATTGGACCAAATAGACGAGATAGTTTACTTCAAAAATTAAATAAATTAAAAGAAAAACAACTCCCTCTTCTCTACTCTAACGAATGCTTAACATACTTAAAAAAATTAGAGCTAATTTCTAATGAAATTGACCAACAACTCTATTTTAAAGCACAGTTATTTGTTCCTTTAAAAGAGTATGGAAATAAATTTCCCTTAATCAATAATAAGTGTATCAACGGGTTTTATATTAATTTAAAAGAACTAGATGAATTTAAAGATGGTAAATTTCACATTCCTAACAAACATAATTGGTTAGTAATACCCCACACAGATATTGATTGGTTAAGTTTCAAAATTTTCTCAGTAAAGCTGCAACAATCTTTAAGTGAAGAAAGAGCACCACTCTGTTGGTTAAAAAAACCGAACGGTGAACTGCTTAAATTTTTTGTGGTTTGGTGGTAACTTTATCTTTTGATATTCTTTTTCTCGATGTTATAAAATAAACGCCTGTTAATAAAACTACAGATGCTATTACTGATTGTTGTGTTAGTTGCTCATCTAATAACTTCCACCCTAACAATAAAGCTATTATTGGATTTACATATGCAGATGTTGCTACTTTTTCTGGTGAGACTACTTTTAATAAATAATTAAATGCAGTAAAAGCGATTATCCCACCAAAAACGATTAAAAACAACACTGAGCTTTGAGTTTTAGTTGACCAATTTAATGGAGACACCCATGTTTCTTTAAATACCAAACTTGATATTCCTAGTAAAAATCCAGCAATTAACATTTGATAGCCAGTACTAACCAAATAATTTTTAGGTAAATCGGCTTTCGATACAAAAACAGTACCGTAGCTCCAACTTAATACACATGAAAGAATCATAAAAATACCCAAAACACTTCCCTCAGATGTGGAAATTTCATTTTGACTTACCAATAAATACATTCCGAAAACCCCAAATAAAACTCCAATAATAGATTTTCTTTGCATTTTTTTTCCATCTATTAAGCGTAATAGAAATAATACAAATAATGGTTGTGTTGATGCTAATAAAGCAGCAAAACCACTATCAACATATTTAAGAGCCCATACAAAAACCCCATTTCCGTATACCAAAAACAAAAAAGCAGCTATTATCGAATTTATAAATTGACGCTTTGTTAATTTTATAGATATTTTCATTGCTTTTGCAATCATCATAATTAAGGTACCTGCTGTAAGAAAGCGTATCCCTCCTAAATATAATGGAGGAATCTCAGTAACTGCAATTTTATTAAATAAATAGGTAGATCCCCATATCACATATATAGATAAAAATGCTGCTACAATTAATAATTTTGAGTTTTTCATATTCCTTTTTATTACTTCGATAAAAGTACAATAATGTTTTAGTTTTAATCACAAAAAAAAGTCGTCTAAAATAATTTTAGACGACTCTTAAATTAAAAAATAATATCTCTACAATTTAGCAAATAACTTTTCTGCTACTAATTCAGATGAAGCAGGGTTTTGACCAGTAATTAAATTACCATCTTCAACCGCATGAGGTTGCCAATCTAATCCTTTACTATAAATACCTCCGTTAGCTTTTAACATATCTTCTACTAAAAAAGGAACTACGTCAGTTAATTTAACTGCAGCTTCTTCAGAATTTGTAAATCCTGTTACTTTTTTACCATTTACTAATGGTTTCCCATCAGTTCCTTTTGTGTTTTTAAATATCGCTGGAGCATGACAAACTGCTGCTACTGGCTTATTATTCTTGTAAAAAGACTCAATTAAAGCAATAGAATTCTTGTCTTCAGATAAATCCCATAAAGGACCGTGACCACCTGGATAAAAAACAGCATCGTAATCTGCTTCGTTTATATCTGCTAATTTTAATGTTTTTGCTACAATAGCTTGTGTTTCTTTATCATTATCAAAACGTTTTGTAGCTTCAGTAGCAGCGTTTTCAACAGCGCTATTTGGATCAATTGGAGGTTGTCCTCCTTTTGGAGATACTAATGTAATTTCAACACCCTTATCTTTTAATGTATAATATGGCGTTGCAAACTCTTCTATCCAAAAACCTGTTTTATGTCCTGTATCCCCTAATTTATCATGACTAGTTAATACAAATAATACTTTTTTTATTTTAGCTTTTTTCTCTAGCTTTTTAAGAACTTCTTTGTTTTCTTTTTTAGTTCCGCAAGAAGCAAATAAAGTAATTGCAAAAATTACAGTGATAATTTTTTTCGTTTTTATATGTTTTAGTCCAGCAAAACTACTTCTTTCAATCCTTTTAAAAATTGATGTATGGTAAGAAAATCATAACCTAGATAATTCTATAGAACGATCAGAAAAATTATAGTTTTTTTTTGGTTTTAATTTTAAAATATTTTGAATAAGACTATGAATTGTTAAGCATCTCTTTCCGAATCCTACTTAAACTTTGAGTAGCAATTCCTAAATAGGAAGCTATATGGTGATTTTTAACATGCGGCTCTATTTCAGGATATACATTAGTGAAATTTATATAACGTTCTTTAGCTGATTGTGATAAGTTTAGTAATGTTCTTTTTTGGGACTTAGCCATGAAGCGCTCTAATTTCTTACGTATAAAACGCTCTACAGCAGGCATTTCATCAAAAATAGTTTCAAAATTTTTTCTAGAGACTCTTAATAAAACAGAATCTTTAATAGCTTCTATCGTTAAAACTGATTTCTCTTCTAAAAAGTAGCTCATATAATCAGATATCCACCAATCTTTAACAGCAAATTGAATGGTATGTTCTTTACCGTTTTCATCTTTAAAAAACGTACGTAAGCATCCTTTTAAAACATAATATTGATATACAACCTTTTTTTCGCTAGTTAAAATTAGGTCTCCTTTTTTGAAAGTTTCTTTTACCCAATATTTAGATAAATATTTTACATCTTCCTTTGATAATTCTAATCCTTTAAAAATTGTAGATAAATTTTCTTCCATTCTAGTAAATCTAACATAAATAAACAACTTAGCAAGTCATTTATAATTCTTTAATTTTATCAGAAATAACTATAGCCTTTTTGGTTCTAGTTGTGCTGTATTTATCATAACTATCGTCCTCAATTAATTTATCCAATAACAATTTTACCTTTAAGCCCGTTACTCATAATATAATGGCCGTCTTCATAAAACTATTTTGTTATTTCTTTTCGTATTCTACTTAAACTTTCTGTTGTTATTCCTAAAAAAGAAGCAATATGATAATTTCTTACATGTCGCTCAATATTAGGATAGGTTTTTATAAAATTTTGATACCGTTCTTTAGCTGATTGTGATAAATTAGCCAAAATTCTCTTTTGGAAACTTACGAAAGATCGTTCCATTTTCTTTCTAAAAAAACGTTCTATTATAGGTGTCTCGTTGTAGGTGTTTTCTACATCTTTTTTTGATACTTGCAGTAAAACGACATCTTCTATACTTTCAATTGTTAAAACGGCTTTTGTTTCAGAAAAATAACCGATATAATCACTAATCCACCAATCATTTATCGCAAATTGTACTGTGTGTTCTTTTCCGTTTTTATCAATAAAAAATGTACGTAAGCAACCGCTTAAAACATAATATTGATATTTTACATCTTCATTCTTTCTTAAAACAATAGCTCCTTTTTTAAAAGTAACCTTTGTAAAACTATCTTCTATCTTTCTTAGTTCTTGACTAGAAAGTTCTAATTCTTTAAAACTATTGACAATTCAATTTCCATTACTTGTAAAATTAAACTAAAAAAATCACCAATAATGGTGATCTCTTTAGTTTTTAAATGAATATATTATTACCTATAAAAGCGTTTCTAAATAATGATTCTCAATTAAATAGGCATCTTTTAAGCTTGATATTCTATCATCAATTTTAGAAACATCATTCTTTTTTGAAGACTTACTTCCCACCAACATTACGTTTTTACGTGTATGTTCGTTGCTAATAAATTCAAATACTTTCGTATTATAATTGTTCTTTTCTAAAATTAAAGCTCTAATGGTATCTGTTACCATTTCAAACTGACGTTCTTTAAAAATTCCGTATTTTAAAAGTGGACTTTCTTGCTCTTTACCTTTTACTTGCTGACGGATTTGTTTATGACAGCATGGTGCACAAATAATTAATTCAGATTTTGCTGATAAACCTTTATAAATCGCATCATCTGTAGCCGTATCACAAGCATGTAAAGCAATTAAAATGTCTATTTTATTGTTATCATATTCTTGAATTGGTTGTGCTACAAATGACAGTTTTTCAAAGTTCGATTTCTCTGCGATGTCATTACAGTAATTTACCAATTCAACACGTAACTCAATACCAGTAACAGTAGCACTGTATTTTTTTTGATTTACTAAATAATCATATAAAGCAAATGTTAAATACCCTTTACCAGATCCCATATCAACAATATTAATATGTTTTGGCAATTTTGTCGATTTTAATAAACCTTCAATAATTTCTAAATACTTATTAATTTGACGGTATTTATCAGCCATTTTATGAATAACCTTTCCTTCTTTATCGGTAATTCCTAAGTGATGTAAATAACTTCCTGCTTCGGCTAAACGTTCTTTTGGTTTATCGTGTGTTACAGGTAATTTATTTTTAAAACTTGCAGCATTTTCTCGATAAGAAACTTTTTTCTTTTTTGAAATAAAAACCAATAAATCTTTAGATAACGTAAATAAAGTAGCTGCTCTAAAATTATCCATCAATAAGATTTCTAACTCTGAAAAAGCATCCGTAATCGTGTAATTTTTAACCTTATCATTGGTTGTATAGTGATAGGTAAATTGAAACATTTCTGCTCCCTTAATATTCACCAAACGAACATATACATTTGGTAATCCATCACTCTTTTTGATAGGTTTACTTAAAGTTAGTTTTACAAATTTAGATTCTAAAACACTTTTGTTTAACGTATCTCTTAATTGTTGAAATTCATTCATGCTGCAAAAATAGTCAATTAACTTAATTAAGAATAATATGAAAAACAAATAGAAGTGTTTATCTTAAAAAAAACCATCTAATAAAACCGATACATTAACACTATATAAAACACTTAAATACAATATTTTAACTAACTTTACTTACATCTAAATTTAATATCATGAAAAAAATTTTATTAATTATAGCTTTTTTAGTGTTTCATACTCCATCTTTTTCTCAAAAAGGGAATTTAAAGCTCCGAAAAATTAATAGTGAGTACGAAAATATTTTTTTTAAGTCACCAAATAAATACAATAATAAAGAACAGTCTTTTATTGTTTCTAAAATTGTTTATTCAACAAGTTACAAGGAATTTAAATCTAAAAATGAATATCAAATATCAATTTATGGTAAGGTAAATAACAACGAAAAGCAAATTACTTATAATGCTAAAAATATTGAAGAGCTTTCTCATTATAAAAAAACATTCAAAGGAAAATATAAAAAAATTCTCCTGTTTGAATACCATTACTACAAAGGGGAAAAAAAATACTACAGCACTTCAATTTCTGTCGAATATTAACTAAATAAGAGGGGTATCTATTTTAGATGTCCCCTTTTATTTAGCTTTAAACCTTAAAGATTAAACAATAGTTAATTTCTTAATTTTAATATATTTTCAATATCTAAAAGCGTAAATCCTTTTGCTTTTAGAAGAATTATAATGTGATAGAATAAATCTGCTGCTTCATTTTTAAATAAATCATCGTTATCATCTTTCGCTTCAATAACTAGTTCTACAGCTTCTTCCCCTACTTTTTGAGCTACTTTATTTATTCCTCTTTTATACAATTGGTTGGTATATGAAGTTTCATTATTAGTATCAATTCGTTCGCTAACAATTCGTTCTAACTCATATAAAAAACCTTTGGGTGTTTCATCTGCAAAGCATGAGGTTGTTCCTTTATGACATGTTGGCCCTACAGGTAAAGCTTTTATTAAAATAGTATCGTTATCGCAATCTATTTGAATATCTCTTACTTCTAAAAAATTACCAGATTCTTCTCCTTTTGTCCATAACCTGTTTTTACTTCTACTAAAAAAAGTAACTTTTTTTTCTTGTTCGGTTTTTAAAAAAGCTTCTTCATTCATATAGCCCAACATTAAGACTTGTAATGTGGTATCATTCTGAATTATTACTGGTACTAATCCGTTTCCTTTTGTAAAATCTATATTCATCGTACTGGTATGTTTTGTTCTTTTAAATATTGTTTAAGTTTCGGTACTGGTATTTCTGCAAAATGAAAAATACTTGCTGCTAAACCTGCACTTGCTTCTGTTTTTGTAAACACCTCTTTAAAATGTTCTTCCTTTCCTGCTCCTCCTGATGCTATTACAGGAATATTTATCGCTTTACTTACATCATTTGTTATATCAATTGCAAAACCCGCTTTGGTACCATCATTATTCATTGATGTTAGTAAAATTTCGCCCGCTCCTAGTTTTTCAACCTCTTTTGCCCAAGCTACCGTTTCTAAAGCTGTTTCATTTGTACCTCCTTTTGTAAACACTTTCCATTCGTTATCTACACTTTTAGTATCAATGGCAACTACCACAAACTGACTTCCAAAACGATTTTTTAAATCGGTTATTAGTTGCGGATTTTTAACTGCAGATGAATTAACACTAACCTTATCTGCCCCTGCTTTAATTAAAGCCAACGCATCATCAACAGAACTTATGCCACCACCAACGGTAAAAGGGATGTTTATCTCTTGCGCTATTTTTTCAACTAAGTCAACAAGTGTTTTTCTATTTTCTAATGTTGCAGTAATATCTAAAAAAACCAACTCATCGGCTCCGTCTTTTACATACTGCTTTGCTAACTCAATAGGATCTCCAGCATCTTTAATATCTACGAAATTAACACCTTTTACGGTTCTTCCTTTTTTAATATCTAAACAAGGAATTATTCTTTTTTTTAACATAGCTTCTGTAATTCTTTTAAGCTTATATAACCTTCGTAAATAGCTTTTCCTAAAATAGCACCTTCACAACCTATTTCTTTCAATCGAAGTAAATCTTCTATTTTAGAAACACCTCCACTTGCTATTAAATTTATAGCGCTTTTATTTAAAATTTCTTGGTATAAATCAACTGAGGCACCTTGTAACATTCCGTCTTTAGCTACATCTGTACAAATAGTGCTTTTTAAACCTATTTTTTCATATTGCTTAATAAAATCAATAACATCTACTTCTGATGTTTCTAACCATCCGTGAGTCGCTATTTTTCTATTAATACAATCAGCTCCTAAAATAATTTTATCAGCTCCGTACTTAGCAAACCATCCTGTAAATACCGCTGGATTTTTTACTGCAATGCTACCTCCTGTTATTTGATTTGCTCCGTTATCAAAAGCAATCCGCAAATCTTCGTCAGATTTTAATCCGCCTCCAAAATCAATTTTTAAATTGGTTTTAGCAGCTATCTGTTCTAAGATTTTATAGTTTACAATATGTTGCGATTTTGCACCATCTAAATCTACTAAGTGTAAATATTCAATTCCGTTGTCTTCAAACTCTTTAGCCACTTCTACAGGGTTCTCATTATATATTTTTTTGGTTGCATAATCACCTTTTGTTAAGCGTACACATTTTCCTTCAATAATATCTATAGCGGGTATAATTCTCATTTTTTCTAGTTTTATAACTCTAAAAAGTTTTTTAATAGTTTTTCTCCTATGCTTGCCGATTTTTCTGGGTGAAACTGCATTGCATAAAAATTATTTTTTTGCATAATTGAACTAAATGGCTGAATGTAATTACAACTTGCAATGGTGTTTTCACAGATATCAGCATAATAACCATGTACATAATATACATCATCAGAAATGGTTAAATTTTCTGTTATTTTTGATGCTTTTATTTCCTCAAAGTTATTCCACCCCATGTGTGGCACTTTTTTTAATGGTGGAAACTGTTTTGTTTGCGTATCAAAAATCCCTAGACATGTTGTATTTCCTTCTTCTGAAGAGTTACACATAAGCTGTAACCCTAAACAAATTCCTAAAATAGGTTGTTTTAAAGATACCAAAAGTTCGTCTAGTTTTCGTTCTTTTAAATATGCCATTGCCGAACTAGCTTCACCAACACCAGGAAAAATTACTTTTTCTGCTTGCTGTATTTCAAGAGGATCATCTGTAATTATACTCTCATATCCTAAACGATTAAGGGCATTTTGAACCGATCGTATATTACCTGCATTGTATTTTATAATTGCGATCATCGTATTATAGCGTTCCTTTGGTTGATGGTAAAATCATTTTACTACTATCTCTTTTTACTGCTACTTTTATTGCTTTTGCAAATGCCTTAAAAATTGCTTCTATTTTGTGGTGCTCATTAGCTCCTTCAGCTTTAATATTTAAGTTACATTTTGCGCCGTCAGTAAACGATTTAAAAAAGTGAAAAAACATTTCTGTTGGCATTTTACCTACCATTTCTCTTTTAAAGTCTGCTTCCCAAACTAACCAGTTTCTACCTCCAAAATCAATAGCCACTTGTGCCAAACAATCATCCATAGGTAAACAAAATCCGTAACGTTCAATTCCCAACTTATTTCCTAACGCTTTATTAAAAACTTCCCCTAAAGCAATCGCTGTATCTTCAATTGTGTGGTGTTCGTCAACCTCTAAATCTCCTTTAACTTGTATGTTTAAATCCATTTGTCCGTGACGCGCAATTTGATCTAACATGTGGTCAAAAAAAGAAATCCCTGTATTAATGTTACTTTTTCCTGTACCGTCTAGATTTAATTGAATATTAATTTTTGTTTCGTTAGTATTTCTAACAATACCTGAAGTTCTTTCTTCTAATTTTAAAAACTCATAAATAGCATTCCAATCGCTGATTTCTAAAGCGATAAACTCATCCAACTCACTTCTTTTTACAGTGATTTCATCACTCCCTAAAAAAGTTTCATCATTTATATAAATTCCTTTTGAACCTAAATTTTTAGCTAGTTCAATATCTGTTAAACGATCTCCTATTACAAATGAATTCGCTAAATCATATTCCTCAGAAAAAAACTTCGTTAACAAACCTGTATTTGGTTTTCTAGTAGGTTGATTGTCCTTTGCAAAAGTTCTATCAATAATTTCTTCTGAAAAAATAATTCCTTCTTCTTTTAAAGTTTTCATTACAAAATTGTGAACTGGCCAAAAAGTTGTTTCAGGATATACTTTTGTTCCTAAACCATCTTGATTTGTTACCAATACCAATTCAAAATCTAACTCTTTTGCTATTTTACTTAACCCTTGAAATACCTTCGGATAAAATTCTAATTTCTCAAATGAATCTGTTTGCTCATCTGCTGGTTCTTTAATTAAAGTTCCGTCTCTATCTATAAATAATACTTTTTTCATGTTTCTTGTTTTAAATCAAATACTTATTAAATACCTCTCGCTAAACTGCGTTTACTACTTTCAATTAAAATACATTTTAATTTCAGTAATGCTCGAGGTGACAATTAACTTGATATTGATTTTAATGCTTTAATTAGTTGTGTGTTTTCTTTTGAACTACCAACAGTAATTCGTAAACAATTATTTACCAGCGTATTTCTATTACGGATTATAATTTTTTCAGCGACTAATTGGTTATATATTGAATCTGCTTTTGTTACGGCTATTAAAATAAAATTAGCTTCTGATGGATATATTTTTTTTACTAATTCAATATTTTCCAACTCACTTATCAACTTTTCTTTTTCGTTGATAATACTGTTTTTGTTTGCCTCAAATTCAGCTAAATTATTTAATGCTATTAATACAGCTTCTTGATTTAAAGTACTTACGTTGTATGGTGGTTTTACTTTATTATACAAATTAATTATAGCTGAATTAGCATATGCTGCTCCCACTCTAACCCCTGCTAAACCCCATGCTTTACTAAAAGTTTGGGTCACAATTAAATTAGGATATTTAGTTATATTTTTTATAAAAGATTCTCTAGAGCTAAAATCAATATATGCTTCATCTATAATTACGATTCCATTATAGTTATCTAAAATATATTCGATGCTTTCATCTTCAAAACAATTACCTGTAGGATTATTAGGAGAGCAAATGAAAATAATTTTCACATCGTCCATATCTAAATATGGTTCTAATTGGTTTAAACTTATTTGAAAATCGTTTACCAAAGGTTGCTTAATTAATTCAACATCATTAATATTTGCTGATACATCATACATACCATAGGTTGGTGAAAAAGTTAAGGCCTTATCTTTTCCTGGTTCACAAAAAATTCTAAAAGCTAAATCAATTATCTCGTCACTTCCGTTTCCTATAAAAACTTGATTTTCAGCAACATCTTTAATTTCAGTTAATCGCTCTTTAATTTTTGTTTGCTTAGGATCTGGATACCTATTTAATGTTCCGAAAGGATTTTCATTTGCATCTAAATATACTTCGGCAGTTCCTTTAAACTCATCTCTTGCTGATGAATATGCCTGAAGTTTTTGAATATTTGGACGAACTATTTTATCTAAATTAAACATTATTAATTTCTTTTAATCTTAGTGTAACTGCATTTTTGTGAGCTTCTAAACCTTCCGCTGCTGCCATTAACTCAATTGTTTTACCTATATTTTGAATACCTTCTTTAGATATTTTTTGAAACGTAATACTTTTGGTAAAACTATCAAAATTTACTCCTGAATAGGCTTTTGCAAATCCGTTTGTTGGTAATGTGTGGTTGGTTCCCGAAGCATAATCTCCTGCGCTTTCAGGAGTGTAATTCCCTATAAATACCGAACCTGCATTTATAATTTTATCTATAAAAAAATCATTGTTTTCAGTTACTATTATTAAGTGTTCTGGCGCATAATCGTTCACAAAATTAATTGCTTCCCCTTCATCTCTAATTAAAATAGCTTTTGTGTTTTTTAAAGCCTCTTCAATAATTTCTTTTCTTGGCAGGTCTAAGACCTGTTTTTGTATCTCACTAGAAACGTTATCAATTAATTCTTTAGAATCAGATACTAAAGCTACTTGACTATCTGCTCCGTGTTCTGCTTGACTTAGTAAATCTGAAGCTACAAATGTTGGATTCGCTGAATCATCAGCAATAACCAATAATTCGCTTGGTCCGGCAGGCATATCAATAGCAACTCCATATTTAGTTGCTAATTGTTTTGCTACGGTTACGTATTGATTCCCTGGGCCGAATATTTTAGATACTTTGGGTATTGTTTCTGTACCAAATGTTAAACCTGCAATGGCTTGTATTCCTCCAATTTTATATATTTTAGTTACTCCGCATATACCTGCTGTATATAAAATAGCTGGATTTATTTCTCCATTTTTATCTGGTGGCGAGCATAAAACAATTTCTTTACACCCTGCTATTTTTGCAGGAACTGCCAACATTAAAACGGTAGAGAACAAAGGGGCTGTTCCTCCAGGAATATATAATCCTACTTTTTCAATCCCTCTTTTTTCTTGCCAGCACAACACGCCACTTGTTGTTTCTACTTCTACTCTTGCCGTTTTTTGAGCTGTGTGAAATACTTCAATATTATTTTTTGCTTGTTCAATCGCTGCTTTTAATTCTTCTGATACAAACTTACTTGCATTTACAACTTCATCAGAAGTAACTTCTATCGTTTCAAGATTAACACCATCAAAAAGAGAGGTGTATTTATTTATAGCAAGGTTCCCACTAACTTTAACTTCTTTGAATATTTTATTAACGGTTTCTTCTATATCTTCTACCGTCTTTGTTGGTCGCCGTAATAGTGACTCCCAATTATTTTTATTTAATTCTATCGCTTTCATCTCTCTTTTTTTAAACAACCATTTTTTCTATTGGACAAACTAGAATACCTTCTGCTCCATTATTCTTTAACTCATCAATAATTTCCCAGAATTCATTTTTATCTAATACTGAGTGTACCGAACTCCAACCTTCTTCTGCCAATGGTAATACAGTTGGGCTTCTCATTCCTGGTAAAATATCTATAATTTCAACTAGCTTATTATTTGGAGCATTTAAAAGAATATATTTTGATCTTCTTCCTTTTAAAACTGATTGGATTCTAAACTGTAATTTATTTATAATTAGTTGTTGTGCATCAGCTAATTTTGGAGAAACTGCTAAAACAGCTTCTGATTTTAAAATAACTTCAACTTCTTTTAAATTGTTTTTGAATAATGTAGATCCGCTAGATACAATATCACAAATACCATCTGCAAGCCCAATATTTGGAGCAATTTCTACAGAACCATTTATAATGTGTAATTTAGTTGTTATGTTTTTTGAAGCTAAGAAATTTTGAACAGTATTCGGATATGAAGTTGCTATTCTTTTGTCTTGAAAGTAAGCTAATCCGTTATATTCTTCTCCTTTCGGAATTGCCAAAGACACTTTACATTTAGAAAAGCCTAATTTTTCAATAAATTGAATATCACCGCCTTTTTCAACTAATAAATTTTCTCCAATAATCGCTGCATCTATAACTCCGTCTTTTAAATACTGAGGAATATCTCCGTTACGTAAATAAAAGATTTCTAAAGCAAAATTACTTGCTGAAGCCTTTAATTGATCTTTTCCGTTGTCAATGGAAATACCACAATCTTTTAAAAGTTGTAATGACTCTTGATTTAGTCTTCCTGATTTTTGAATCGCTATTTTTAATTTACTCATGTTTTTGTTAAAATGTTTGAGTAAACCGAAAGGAAATCTTGTGTAAGAAAAAACCCATTTGATTTACTCAAACGGGTTTAAAATATATTTTGATTTTATTCAATACATCTTCAGTTCGCTTGAGTGCAAATATGATGATGATGGTGATGTAATTGACTAAAATTCATGTTCTTCTTATTATTACTGCAAATATTCACTTTTTATTTTTAATAATCCTAATTATTTTTTAAAAATTTAAAATTTCAACACTATCACCTTATTTGTTTACCTTTTCACTTCAATTAAATCATTCTGCCGAGGCGTTAAAAACAATTCCTTTCACATTATGTTTTAATAAGACCGAAAATACCACTATAAATCGACTAAAAAATCATGTAAGTCATCTTCTTTTTCAAGTCCCATTTTTTTCTTAATTCGATATCTTGTAGTCTCCACACTTCTAGGTGAAACGTTTATTAATTGTGCTACTTCTTTACTTTTTATGTTAGAGATTATATAGGTACAATGCTTTAAATCATTAATTGATAAATTGAGTGAAATACTTTTAAGCTTACTAAAAAAATTGGGTCTAATTTTTTCAAATTGAATTTTAAAATCTTCCCACAATTCTTCTTCAGAAATTAAACTCAATAATTTTTTATTTACTGTAATTAAATAACTAGATGCGTTTGGATTATTTTCGATATCCTCAGTAATTTTTCTAATTGCATCATTATAGGTTGATATTTTTAAAACACGAGAAAACAGCGATTGTTCATTTAAATTTAAAAGAGTTTCTATTTCATGCTTTTTATCAACCAAATCATCATTATTTGTCTTTAAATCAGATATTGATTCTTTTAAATCAATATTTAATTTTTTAATCTGTTTATTCTTCTTTCTATTTTTTCTTCCTAACAAAATAAGGAAAATGGTTAATAGGGCAAAAAGAACTACAGTTATGCCACTTACAATAAGCTTCGTCTTTTGGTTATATATTATGAGGTCTTGTTTGTTTTTTAATTCATTTTCCAACTCCAACTCATTTATAAAAGATTCTTTAATTCTCTTTTCACTGTTGATAATTGTCTCATTTAAATTTTCATTAACCTCTTTATATTTTTTTATAGCTAAAGAATAATCACCTTCATTTTCATAATACTTAGCATATGATGCATTAATTAAACTATGAAGTTTGCTGTTTTCAATTAGAGTATATTTTTCAGCCTTTTTTAAATTTATTAAAGCTTCTTTATTGTTTTTAAGTTCAAAATAATTATCTGCTATAAAATAAGACAACATAGCAATACCATCTGTTCTTTCTCCGTCTTTTGCTATTAATTCTAAAAAAACCTTTCCATAACTTATAGATTCATTCCATTCTAATCGTTGTCTCGCATTAATAGTTAAGTTATAATACGTATCAATTAATTGTGATAGATTATTAACTTTTTTGTAATTTATAATTGCTTTTTTATAATACTCCGCTGATTTAGAGTAATCTTTTTCAGTCCTTGAAATAATTATTCCTCTAGAATTATATATAGACCCTTTTAAAAATATGTCATTTGTTTTTTCCGCCAATTCAAATGATTTAATAAACAAGTCATTTGCTTTTTTATACCTTCTTAATTCAAGGTTATTCACCCCTTTTAAGTAATAAATTTTACTATTGATTGAATCTTCCTTTATTATAATTTTGTTAAGTTTAATAATTGTTAATATACTATCTAAAAACTGAGCGTTTTCATTATTTTGAAATGTATAATAGCCATTAATAATTATTTTTTTGTACTCTTTATTTGATATATTCTCTTTTTGTTGTCCATTTGTATTTATAGAAAAGAGTATGAAAATTATTAAACCAAAACCTTTTTTTCTTCTTAAAAAAGATCCTTTTATATACTTCATAAAGATTATAGAATATTCTTTCATTTAAATTTGACTTAATTTTAAATAAATTAACACCTTAAATATACGTCAAATATACGTCAAACATACTACATCAATTAAAAAAAAACAGCCTAAAAAGCACCATAAAAAAACACATTATTCAGTAGAACATCCATTATCCCCCTAAAAAAAACACATATTACTTTAACTCATAAAAGCAACAAATAAACATATTTAACTGATTTAAATAGAATTACCCCAACACAACTAAAACACCCTTTGTCTTAACACAAATGATATATAGACTTTCATACTACAATCAAATGTATTTCTACTCTTTTTTAATTTACATCTATAAAGTACACATCAATTTTACTACAACCATTTTACGTGCTATTTATACTCATATATTTGTAGTGAAGTTATTTATTAATCCCCTTTTATTTAT
>CBDTZS010000038.1:0-25808 GCA_965364955.1 uncultured Tenacibaculum sp.
CGGATTTTCAGAAGAAATGTCTACCGAGACAGAATTGTTTTTTACGAGGTAAATGTGAAGATATCTTTGATTTAGTCTGAAGCAACATTTTTTTGATACTCTAGAGTTGGTTGTTTTTATTTCCATTTTTGGTTAAATCGTAGTTCGTTCAAATAGTTATAGAGTTTTAATAACTTTTCAGTTCCGTTTAAACCAGAATCATAAATTGATTGTGTATCTCCATTTTCAAAACTTACTTTGAGATTACCAATAGAAGAGTGAAATTCATTATTGAAGTATTTTTTTTCAATAAATTCAGTTTTTAATGATAGAATTAAATCAGATATTTCTTTGAAAATTTCTCTATTTACTTTGGTTTTAAAAATACCCTTTACTTCAGACTGTCGTATATTGATTCCATTACCGTTGGTGCCAAAAGGTACAATTCCTCCATTAAACTTTTCTTTATAATTATCTGTACGTGCATTAAATATTATAGTTCTGTCTGAATATATAATTAAGTCAAAGTCAGGAGCACTAGCATAGCCAGTAGTGGAGTATTCTACTTTTTTAATTTTCAGTTTTTGACCAAAAGAAAGAATGGAAAAAGCTAGAAGAATTAATGTGAAAAAATATTTCATTTTTTTATTTTTAATTTATTTAAAATAAATTACTTATACTATTCAATCACTTAGAGCTTCTTAATAAAATAACTTAACAAGCAGCTAAGCCAACTGTAATCGCCAAACCACCTTCTGAAGTTTCTTTATAATTACGGTGCATATCTTTTGCTGTTTCCCACATGGTATCTATTACTTTGTCTAAAGGAACTAAAGAATCTTTAGGGTCTGTTTCTAAGGCCAATTCAGCAGCGTTAATAGCTTTAATTGCTCCCATCGCATTACGTTCAATACAAGGTATTTGAACCAAGCCACCAATAGGGTCACAAGTTAAGCCTAAGTGATGTTCCATCGCTATTTCAGCAGCAACCAAACATTGCCCAGGGGTTCCGCCTAAAAGCTCAGTAAGAGCAGCAGCAGCCATCGCTGAAGAAACGCCAATTTCTGCCTGACAACCACCCATTGCAGCTGATATCGTTGCGTTCTTTTTAAAGATACTACCGATTTCACCAGCAACTAATAAGAACTTTTTAATGTGTTCAAAATCAGCTTCATGATTCTCGATGACTAAATAATACATTAAAACAGCAGGAATCACACCTGCGCTTCCGTTTGTTGGTGCTGTTACAACTCTACCTAAAGCAGCATTTACTTCATTTACTGATAAAGCCAAGCAACTAACCCATTTTAATATTTCACGAAACTTCACTTCAGTACTTCTAATGGCAGTAATCCATTCTTGTTCGTTGGAGTAATTTGCGTCTTTAATTAGTTTTGTATGGGTACCAAAAGCTCTACGCTTTACGTTTAATCCACCAGGTAAAATACCTCCAGTATGACAACCGATGTACATACATTCTAACATTGTTTCCCAAATGCGTTTCAGTTCAGAATCAATTTCTGAAGGAGATTTTAAAACTAATTCATTCTGATAAACAATATCAGAAATGTTTTTATTCTCTTTTTCACAATACTCTTCTAATTCAGTTGCTCTGTTTATAGGGTATGGAAAGTTTTTTTTATTTATTTCAGTATCCAAGGGTGCTTCTAGTTTTTCTTGAATAACAAAGCCTCCACCGATTGAGAAATAAGTTTCGTTAGAAATTTCCTTTCCTTTAGAAAACCCTCTGAATGTTAATCCGTTAGAATGAAATGGTAAGAAGTCTTTATTAAAAACAACATTTTCAATAGAGAATACAATTTGTTTCTCTGTATTAAAATCTAAGCTAGTTGTTTCTTTTATTTTATTGATAATAGTATCTATATCATCAACAGGAATATATTCTGGATCTGTACCACTTAAGCCTAATAAAACAGCTAAATCGGTAGCATGACCTTTTCCTGTTAAGGATAAAGAACCATATAAGTCTATTCTAATGCCATCAATAGCATTAAAAAGGTCAGTTTTTTTTAACTCCTCAATCCATTGTTGAGCGGCTCTCCAAGGACCTAAAGTATGTGAGCTAGAAGGGCCAACACCAATTTTTAGCATATCAAAAACACTAATGAACTGCGACATATATATAGTTTGTTTGTTGAGTGCTAAAATAGAAAAAGTCCTGTATTTAAATGAATACAGGACTTTTTTTTATATAAATAGTGAATTCTACATTCCGTAAACAGACTCTTTATTAAATTTCTTAGCTAACATGTAATAAACTACAGCGCGATATTTGTTTCTTTCAGATCTACCAATTTTTTCCATTACTTCGTCAATAGCTTTGTCTAATGCAGGGCTATCAGCTAAGCCTAATTTTTTTATTAAGAAATTTTTCTTAACAGTTTCTAATTCTTTAGGATCAGTACCAGATACGGTTTCAGCATCTTTTTTGTATATAGAAGGACCTAAGCCTTTAGTAACAGCTTTTAGTAAATCAAGGTTGGCAGAAAGGTTTCTATCATCCATAAATTTTTTGTACAATTCTACTTTTTCGTCAAATTTACTCATGATTTTTTTGTTTATAATTAGATGTTAATGTTGATGTAAAACTTTAATCATTCCAAATATAGAAAAATAATTTGTTCTTTCAAATAGTAAAAATTAAATAAATGAGACAAGTTAATCTTGTTAATTAAATTGTTGAAAACAAAAAGAGTTAAATGTAGATAGGCATTGTTCTTGCAGTAATTTTATATAAATTCAAATATGTAGCTTATGTCAGTATTGAAATTTGAATCTATGTTGAAAACCAACGATGTATATTTTTTTGATGCAGTTGAGTTTGAAACTATAATCGAACATTATTTAAGTATAGCTAAACATTCATTGGCTAAAAAAGCTGTGCAGTTAGGTTTAGAACAACATCCTTCTTCAATTCAATTAAAATTGATGAAAGTAGAGATTTTGGTTTTCGAAGATCAATTGCAAGAAGCTAATAAAATGCTTAAAAGTATTGAAGCTGTAGAGCCTCATAATGACGAAGTATTTATTCAAAAAGCGTTGATTTTATCTAAAAAGAAACAACATGTTGAAGCGATCTCGATCCTAAAACAATCTTTACAATATATAGATGATCCAGCTGATATTTGGTCTATGATGGGGATGGAGTATTTGTATTTGGATGATTTTGAAAATGCTCGTTTAAATTTCGCTAAATGTATAGATGTTGATTATGAAGATTATTCGTCATTATACAATATTGTGTATTGTTTTGATATGCAAGAAAATCATGAAGATGCAATAAAATTTTTAAATAGTTATGTAGATAAAAACCCATATTGTGAAATTGCTTGGCATCAATTAGGTAAGCAATATTCTGAATTAGGAATGTATAAGGAAGCGCTCACATCTTTTGATTATTCAGTATTAATTGATGAAAGTTTTATTGGAGGATATTTAGAAAAGGCAAAAGCTTTAGAAGAGTTGAATCAATATGAAGAAGCTGTAAAAAACTACTTAATTACTTTAGAATTAGACGATCCTACAGCTTTTGCATACAAAAGAATAGGGGAGTGTTATGAGAAACTAGATAATGTTCATACAGCAATACATTTTTATAAGAAAGCAGTACATGAAGACCCTTTGTTAGATAAAGGTTGGATGTTGCTTACAAATGCTTGTTATAAGGAAAATGACTTTCAAAAAGCATTGTATTATATAAAAAAGGCAATAGAGATTGATGAAGGAAATGCTTTTTATTGGAGAAGGTGTGGAGATATTAATTTGAAGTTAAATTTTTATGAAGAAGCCGTAAAAGCATTTTATACTTGTATTGAATTAGGAGATCAAGAAATAGAAATTTATACTGCATTAGCAGATATATTATTGTTTTTAGGAGAATTTAATGACGCTTTAAA
Source organism: uncultured Tenacibaculum sp. (assembly GCA_965364955.1). Taxonomy (GTDB): domain Bacteria; phylum Bacteroidota; class Bacteroidia; order Flavobacteriales; family Flavobacteriaceae; genus Polaribacter. The sequence goes on from CBDTZS010000038.1 coordinate 3,897, forward strand.
AATAGTTATTAAAGCAAAGAAAATATATAGAGAATTTGCTGAAATTGAGTATCGTTTATGTGGTTTGTTTATGATTTTGGATAAAGAAGAATATAGTTTAACACATTTAAAAAATGCTTTAGCTATTGATTACGAATATCATTCAATTATTAAAGAACTATATCCTACAGTTTTTGACAACAAACGAATTCAGGGAATACTATCAAGCTATAAAAAAGCAATTAAATAAAAAAAGCCTTAAAATAAATCTATTTTAAGGCTTTTTTTTTATGCTATACGTTTCCAAATTCTTAGTAGAATAAAGACGCAGATTAAAGTTAATGCTGATAGGCCAATGGCTAAAAAAGTTTTGCCATAAATCCAATTACCAGTAGCGAATAAAAAACTATATACACCAATAGTACCTGTAATAAACCCTACTATTTTTACACCAACGTTTTTAAACTTATCCTCTCCATCAAAAATTAGAGTTTCAAACTTATCAATAGTTTCAGTATCGGTAGGTTGTGTTAAAAGGGTCACTAAAACCCATCCAATAGTTGTTATAACGACTCCGATAATTAATTGCCAATATCCAGCGATTTCAATTATAGGATTGTCCATTTTTCCATTTATAAAAAAGAATAGTGCAATAATAAAAGAAATTGCCATCGCAGCAATTTCACTATACGGATTTATTCTACTCCAAAACCAACGTAAAATAAATAATAACCCTGTTCCTGCACCGATTTGTAACAGTAAATCGAATACATCTTTTGCCGATTGTAAATAGAACGAAAATAAGGCTGCAAATAACATTAATAGTACAGTAGATATTCTACCTACAACTACTTTCTGCTTTTCTGAAGCATCTTTATTTATAAATCGACTATAAAAATCATTTACTAAATACGAACTTCCCCAGTTTAACTGTGTTGAAATCGTACTCATAAAAGCGGCGATCAATGACGTTAATACGATTCCTAGTAATCCTGCAGGTAAATACGTCATCATTGCTGCATACCCAACATCGTGCCCTTGCATTTCTGGAGACAAACTAGGAAATGCTTGATTCATGCTTTCTAAACTTGGGAAAATTACTAAGGAAGCTAATCCAACAATAATCCATGGCCAAGGGCGTAAAGCATAATGAGCAAAGTTGAAAAACAACGTAGCCCATGTTGCATTTTTTTCATCTTTAGCAGCTAACATTCGTTGCGCGATGTAACCACCACCGCCAGGTTCAGCACCAGGGTACCAAGTACTCCACCATTGTACTGCAAACGGAATAATAAATAAGGTAATTAAAGCTTCTGTATCAGAAAAATCGGGAAACATCGCTAGTTTACCACTCACATTAGGGTGGCTTAATAAATTAGACAATCCATTAATTTCGGGAAGGTTTACAATATAAATAGTTGCCCAAACAGAACCGATCATTGCTATTATAAACTGAACAAAGTCAGTAAGTAAAACACCTTTTAATCCACCTAAAGAAGAATAAATAACAACAATAACAGATGAGTATAGTAGCATTTCACCTTGTGAAATTCCTAATAAAATATTTCCAATTTTAGCACCGGCCAAACAAACACCAGCCATGGTAATAATATTAAAAATTACGCCTAAATAAATCGCCCTAAAGCCTCTTAAGAAACTTGCCATTTTACCAGAATAACGTAATTCGTAAAATTCTAAATCGGTTGTAATTCCTGATTTTCGCCAAAGTTTTGCATAAAAGAAAACAGTAAGCATACCTGTGAGTAACATTGCCCACCAAACCCAGTTACCAGAAACACCATTTTTACGAACAAGTTCTGTTACTAACCCAGGAGTGTCAGCTGCAAACGTAGTTGCTACCATTGAAACACCTAATAGCCACCAAGGCATGTTTCTACCAGATAAAAAGAATTCAGCACTGCTTTTACCTGCAGATTTTGAAGCCCAAACTCCTATAAGCAAGGAAAGAATAAAAAATCCGATAATAATAGAAGAATCGAGCAAGCTTAAGTTGACCATTATTTTTGTTTTAGAATTTAAATTTAATTAAGTTGAGTCGTTGTAGGTAAATAAATTCTACTAACAGCTTTGTTTGTTTGTTAAACAACATTAAAAATGATGATATTGATTTTACTCATCATCATCATTTTTTAAAATGATTTGCTTAGTATTGTTTAAGTATTTTCGTCCAATAGGTATTCTTTTATTACTTATATTTAAAGAATTTCCTTCAACATAATTTACTTTATCAAAAGCTATAGTGTAAGATCTGTGGACTCTCAAGAAAGTTTTACTAGGTAATTCTTCGGTAATACTGGTTAAAGATTTATGAACTATATAATTATCAACTGTTGTGCACACCTTTATGTAGTCTTTTAAGCTTTCTATATATAATATGTCATCATGTTTTATTTTTACTAATTTTTTGTCAACTTTTAAGAATATATATGAGTTTTTTGAAGTCTCAGTAGTTTTAGTATTACTATATATACGTTGAGTTAATTTGTTGATAGTTTTTAAAAACCTAGGAAAAGGAATTGGTTTCACAAGATAATCTAAAACATCTAAATCATAACCTTCAATAGCAAACTCCCTATAGGCAGTTGTGATTATTACATAAGGTTTTATTTTGGTATTTCTTAAGAAGTCTAGTCCATTCATTTTAGGCATATTAATATCTAAAAATATAACATCTATTTCATTATTTTCAATTGCGTGCATTGCTTCAATAGGGTTATTGAAAGTCTCAACAATTATAATGTTTTTAAATTCTTGTAAATGATTTTTAATAACATTAATAGCTAATGGTTCGTCGTCTATAATGATACAGTTTATGTTCACTTTTTTATTTTTTAGTTAAAGGTATTTTCAAATTTACTGTAAACACATTTTCTTTTTTTAGAATATCTAAAGTATACAAATCTTTATAAATTAAATCTAATCTTCTTTTTGTATTAGAATTTCCAACCCCGCTTCTTAAGTTCTTAATATTATAAGTATTCTTTGAATCAAAAGAGTTTTCTAAATTAAAAATTAGAAAATCAGTATTTGTTTTTTCGATACTAATGTATACATAAAAATCACTATTATTTTTGTTTCCATGTTTAAAGCAATTTTCGATAAAGGAAAGAAATATTAGAGGAGGGATTTTTACATCATTAATATTGCCCTGTAAACTTATATCTACTCTAGCATCCTCATGACAACGTAAAAGTTCTAAATCAACATAATTTTGAATATATTCTATCTCGTTTAAAAGTTTTACTTTAGGCTTATTAACATCATATATAACATATTGCATTATGTCTGATAATTTTAAAACAACATTCGGAGCAAGATTTGATTTTTCTAAAGTTAAAGCATATAAATTATTTAATGTATTAAAAAAAAAGTGTGGTTGAATTTGAGATTTTAAAAAGTTTAATTCACTTTTTAAATGTTCTTTTCTTAGCGATTCGATTCTACTTCTTTGGTTTACCCAATCTATTGTTAATTTTATAGCAGTAGCCAAGGCAAGTACGTATAATTCACCGATAGTAACTGCAATAATATGATTAAAAGTAAAAGCTTGTTGATAATCAGCACTTGTTTCAGGCCAAATATTTTTGGTAACTAAAATGTAATTTAATCCAGTACGAATAGTATACAATACTCCTAAAGAAATAAGTAATAAAGTAATATAGGTCTTATATTTTTTTGGTATTAAAAATTTAGGGATAAAATAATATACATTTAAATAAACCAATATTATATGTAAAGGGAACTCTACTAAGTTAGATTTAAGAGAATACCAATAATCGTCAAAATAACTACCCCATCGTATAACATTAAAAATAAAATATCCTAGCCAAAAAATAATATGGTATCTCCGTGAAATAGTCCTATTGTTTTTTTTGTCTGAAAGTAATTCGCTAATCATTTATTTAGAATATGTTAAAAAAAGGTGGAATTTAGTTTTTTTTTGATAAAAAACAAGGATCTTTTTTATGAAAAAGAAATTACAGTTATGAATAATGTTGTTTGTTGTTGTTTTAATGTCGTTCGTATATTAATTTTTTAAGTAGAATTGATTTATCAATACTTTTAGCTAAAATATTTTTAATTTTACTTATATGAAAAAAAATAAAATTTTATTGTGTTTTTGTTTTTTCTTGTTGATAATTCAAGTATCAATAGCTCAAGAGAAAACAATAACAGGAACAGTTGTATCTACTTCCGATAAGAATCCTTTACCGGGGGTAAATGTAGTATTAAAAGGGACTAACACAGGTGTCGAAACAGATTTCGATGGAAAATACACGATTAGAGTTTCTAAGGGAGAACAGCTAGTTTTTTCATTTGTAGGGATGAAAACTAAATTGGTAACAGTAAATGAAAATACTGTTGTAAATGTATCGTTAGAAGATGGTAACGTCTTAGATGAAGTTGTTGTTACCGCTTTAGGTATTAAAAAAGATAAAAAAGCTTTGGGTTATGCTGTTAGCGTTGTAAAAAGTGATGAATTACAAATGGCAAAAGATCCGAATGTAGTGAATTCTTTACAAGGTAAGGTTGCAGGTATAGATATTAATCAGGCATCAGCAGGTGTTGGATCTGCGAATAGGGTTGTAATTAGAGGTAACTCTTCTATTACGGGTAATAACCAAGCTCTTTATGTTGTGGATGGTGTTCCTATTTCTAACAATGAAAGTGAAGGTGGTGTAGATGAATGGGGAAATGGTGTTTCACTCGGTAATGGTATTGCTGATATAAACCCAGATGATATTGAGAGTATTTCTGTGTTAAAAGGAGCTAATGCTGCAGCTTTGTATGGTTCTAGGGCAGCAAATGGCGTAATTATGATTACTACTAAAAAAGGAAAAGCAGGAAAAACATCTTTTGGTTTTAATTCTTCTGTTACTTTTGATGAGGTAGCTTATTATGCTGAATTACAAAATACTTATGGACAAGGTTCTTTTGGAGCAATTCCCTCAACGATAGCAGGTTTAAGAGCTAGCAGTAGTTGGGGCCCAAAAATGGATGGCTCTAATCAATTACTTTGGACTGGGTTAACAGGGGCTTATGCTGCACAACCAGATAATATTAAAAATTTTTTCAAAGGTGGTTCCACTATTACCAATTCTTTTTATGTAGAGGGTGGTAGTGAAAAAATAACATCAAGAGTTTCTTATACAAGAAGTGATATTAGTGGTATTGTGCCAAATAATGAATTGCAAAGAAATTCTTTTTCGGTATATACAAAATTAAATCTAGGTAAATTAGATATAGATTTAAAAGGAAACTATATTAATCAAAATGTAAATAACAGACCAGCTTTGTCTTATTGGACAGATAATACTGTTTTTAGTTTATACTCAATGCCTAGAAACGTAAGCTTATCTGATTTAAAAGCTAATATAGATAATGATTTCTTGTCTAATGTATACAATAATCCTTATCATGCTACAGAAAAAGTAGGTACAAATGATAAGAAAAACAGAGTGTTTGGTTTTGTTTCTGCTAAATATAACTTTACAGATAACTTTAGGGCTATGTTTAGAGCAGGAACAGATTATAGTTCTCAAAAATTTCTTTCACACATACCTATTGGGCATGTAGGAATAGGTAATGGTCAAGTAACTCAAAATACATATACGAATCAAGAAACAAACATTGACTTTTTATTAACCTATGACAAACAACTAAATGAAGATTTAGGAATGTCTGTATCTGCTGGTGGTAATAGAATGGAGAGAAATCGTACGGTAGAAGGAGGAGTCGGAAGCGGTATAATATTTCCTGGTGTTTATAATGTAAGGAATACTGAAAGTTATCAGTCTCATGCAGGCACTGGAGTATATGCTAGTAAAGTAAATTCCTTTTATGGAACTTTAGATTTTGATTATAAAAACTTTTTGTTTGCTCAATTTACAGCAAGAAATGATTGGTCATCTGTATTGCCGTTGAGTAATAATTCATTTTTTTACCCTTCAGTTTCAGTAAGTGGTGTCTTATCTGAGATGTTTGATATGAAAAATGATTCTTTTAATTATTGGAAAGTAAGAGCTTCTTGGGCTGAAGTTGGTAGTGATGGAGATGTGGACCCTTTTGATGTTCATGCAAGATATATATCTGGTAATCCTTATCTTGGAAACGGAACAGCAACCACTACTATTCTTAAACCAAATCTTAATTTAAAACCGCAAACCACAACTTCTATAGAGTTTGGTACAGATTTACGATTGTTTAAAAATAGGTTGGACATAGAACTATCTGTATATAATACAAAAACTGTAGATCAAGTTCTTGAATTAACTGCACCTGTCGAGTCTGGATATGAAAAATTCTTAGTTAATGAAGGAAATATAACTAACAAAGGTATTGAAGTTAGTGTGAACTATAAAGTTGTAAATAATGAAGATTTCACATGGAAAGTAGGTGCTAATTTTGCTAAAAATGATACAGAAGTGTCAGGTTTAAGTACTGATCAGTTGCCTTTAGCTATAATAAGTGGAAATACATCTTTTAATATTTCGGCTCTGAATAATGGAAGTTATGGAGAAATTATTGGTAAAGGTTATAGAAGAAATGATCAAGGTCAAATTTTAGTAGGTTCATCAGGTGTCCCATTAGCATCTCTTGAAGATAAACATTTTGGAGATTTTAACCCTGATTGGACTGGTGGTTTAACAAATACATTTACTTATAAAGATTTTTCATTGAGTTTTTTGATTTCTTCTAAAATGGGAGGTAAAATATTATCAAGAACAGATATGATTTTAGATTTAAATGGTAATAGTAAACGTACTTTAAATGGTCGTGAAACAGGAATTATAGTACCAAATAGTGTTGATGAAGTTACTGGAGCAGCCAATAGCATTGCAGTTCCTGCGCAAACCTATTATAATGCAGTTGCAGGATCAAATATTATAGAAGATTATGTGTATGATGCAGACTATATTAAATTAAAAGAACTATCTATTGGTTATAAATTTCCAGAAGAACTTACTAGTAAAATAAAAGTATCAAGTGCTTCTATTCGTTTTATAGCACGTAACCTTTTCTTTTTTGATAGAAGCACAGATAGTTTTGATCCAGAAGTATCAGGTTATAATACTAGAAACGCACAAGGTATAGAATTACTTTCTTTACCTGGTACAAGAAGTTATGGTGTAAACTTATCAGTTAAATTTTAAATTACAAAAGAAATGAGAATTATTAAATACATTAAACAAATCGCTTTTGTACTAATTCTATCATTAGGATTACATTCTTGTACAAATGATTTTGAAGAAATTAATACAGATCCAAATAGTGTTTCCTCAGGAACTCTTGAAAACATAAACCCATTATTAGTTCAAGTTCAAAGGCATGCTTTTGTAGAAGCTAGATATAATACTTGGAGAGGTAACATGATTTTAGCAGGACGTTTTTCAGAACAGGTTTCATTTGGTTTTGCTGGTACTTGGTTTGGTGGTGGTGCAGGTTTAAGATATGATAATGCAGGTTGGAATGATGCAGCATGGGATACACCAATGGGAGAAGTTTCTGCACCTTTGTATGAATTATTGGTGTTGACAGGAGCAGGCGGTAAACTTGAAGATAAGTGTACAGAAGCTGTCTTGAAAATTATTAAAGGATTTTTCTATCAACGGATGACAGATCAGTTTGGAGCTGTTCCATATATTGAAGGAGGTAATGGAGGAATTCCTAAATTTGAATCGCAAGAAGAAGTCTATAGGTTAATTATGCAAGATTTATCTGATGCAATTGATGCTTTAAAATCTTGTAGCGGAATATTAGATTCTATTGCTGATGGAGATATGGTATATCAAGGAGATGCAGCCAAATGGTTAGCAGCAGGAAACACCTTGTTATTAAGAATGGCTTTGCGTAGTAAAGACGCTAATGGAGGAAACCAAGATATTATTAACGAAGCATTAACAAATCCATTTATAGCAAGTTCTGCTGATAATTTTAAGATTGAACAAGATCCTTCAAATGCTGATGCCGTTTTTAACGGTTATTATAGTATATGGAATACTTGGGGAGGATTAGGTGCTAAGTGGGTAGCTTCAGAAACGATGGTGAATTCATTTAAAACTAACAATGACCCTCGTTTATTTGGTTTCACAGAACCTATTGTAGGTGGCGTTACAGGTGTATGGGCAGATTATAAAGGAGGTAAGGTAGCGACTAAACCAACCTATTCTGCAGGAGTACCTTTCGAGAGTCTTTCAAAAACTAACGACCGTATATGGAGTGATAATACATTTCCATACATAACAATGACATATGCTGAAGCACAGTTATTACAAGCTGAAGCTAAGTATACAACGAATATTGCAGCTGCTCAAACTCATTTTGAAGAAGCTATTAGAGCAAACGGTGCAGATTGGGAGGCAGATGCTTCGGCGGTAAATACTTATATATCTAACGAATCTTCAGCTCAATTATCTGCTACCCCTGCTGATGCCATGCAACAAATAGGTTTAAATAGATGGTATGCAGCATACACTAATGGTTATGAAGCTTGGTCTGTAATGAGACGTTTCGATTTAAATATATTCCCAGATAAAACGTATACAGCTCTAAATGAATGGGCTGATACATCAGGGGGTATTAATAATAAAATGGGTAAACGTTTAAATTACTCACAAGCAACCAGATTACAAAACCCATCAGCAGTTCAATATGCGGTAAGCATACAAGGGGCTGATGCTTATTCTACACCACTTTGGTGGGATAATAACTAACATTACTAGATAAATGGTAATAAATTAAATTGTTTTTTGAATTAATTTTTAAGCGAGAGTAAAGTTCTTTTACTCTCGCTTGTTTTTTATGCCTTTTTTATTGCGTTTAGTCGAAAAAATTAGCAAAAAAGAGAGGTGAACTATAAATTTACTAAAAACAAAACGATGATTGGAGACGTACAAATTTACAGCCCACAAAATATCATATATAAACCTGCAGGTCAATTTGAAGAAACTCGTTATGAAAAAAATCATAATATAATTTTCAATAATTCTCTTGAGGCGTCAAAGATTGTGGCTAATGAAATAGCGGAACTTATTCAGCAAAAACAACAAGAAAATAAAAAATGTGTTTTAGGTTTAGCAACGGGATCATCACCAATAAAAGTATATGAAGAATTAGTTCGTTTGCATGTAGAAGAAGGTTTAAGTTTTGTAAATGTAATAACATTTAATTTAGACGAATATTGGTCTATGCAACCAGATGATATTCAAAGTTATCATTACTTTATGCATGAACATTTATTTAATCATATTGATATTTTACCTGAAAATATTAATGTTCCAGATGGTACTATAAAGGCAAATGAAGTTTATCAATACTGTGTAGATTATGAACTAAAAATAAAAGAAACAGGAGGTTTAGATTTTCAACTTTTGGGTATAGGAAGAACAGGACATGTTGGTTTTAATGAACCAGGATCACATTATAATTCAGGAACAAGAAGTATAACATTAAATCATATAACAAGACAAGACGCCGCTTCAAGTTTTTTAGGGATAGATAACGTTCCTAAAAAAGCAATAACAATGGGTATTAATACGATTAGAAAAGCAAAACGAGTAGTTTTGCTAGCTTGGGGTATTAACAAAGCTAAAGTTATTAAAGAAACGATAGAGGGAGAAATAACATCTCAAATACCCGCAAGTTATTTACAAAATCATAAGAATGCTACTTTTATTATAGATGCAGAAGCTTCAACTGAATTAACAAGAATTAAAACTCCATGGTTAGTAACTTCATGCGTGTGGACTAATGAGTTAAAAAAGAAAGCAGTGTTTTGGTTAAGTGAAGAAGTTGAAAAACCAGTTTTAAAACTTACAGATAAAGATTATAATCAACATGGAATGTCAGGATTATTATCTGAAGAAGGAGGAAGTGCTTATGATTTAAATATAAAAATATTTAATAAGTTACAGCATACAATTACTGGATGGCCAGCAGGAAAGCCTAATGCAGATGATAGTAATCGTCCAGAAAGAGCTCAGCCTTCAAAGAAACGTGTACTTATTTTTAGTCCTCATCCAGATGATGATGTAATTTCGATGGGAGGAACGTTTGATAGACTAGTTGAACAAGGACACGAAGTACATATTGCTTATCAAACATCAGGTAACATTGCTGTGTCAGATAATGACGCACTAAAATTTGTTGAGGTAGCTAAGGCATTAACCTCAAACAATGAGAGTTTAGATAAGATTATTGAAAGTATAAAAAACAAAACTCTTAATAATATAGATCCCCCAGAAGTTAGACTATTAAAAGGAGAGATTAGAAGAGCAGAATCATTAGCAGCAACAAGATACTTAAGCCTTAAAGATACTAATGTTCATTTTTTAAACCTTCCTTTTTATGAAACAGGTAAAGTGAAAAAAGGTAGTTTATCTAAAGATGATTTAGATATAATGTGTGAGTTAATAGATAAAATTAAACCGCATCAAATTTATGCAGCAGGTGATTTAGCAGATCCTCATGGCACACATAAAGTGTGCTTAGATGCACTGTTTGAATCAATAGAAATTCTTAAAACTAAAGAATATATGAATGACTGTTGGGTTTGGTTATATAGGGGAGCTTGGTTTGAATGGGAGCCATATGAAATTGAAATGGCAGTACCTATGAGTCCGGATCAAGTAATAAAAAAACGACACGCTATTTTTTATCATCAATCTCAAAAAGATGGAGTTATGTTTCAAGGGGATGATGCTAGAGAATTTTGGGTAAGGGCAGAAGATAGAAACAGGTCAACTGCAGAAAAATACCATGAGCTAGGTATGGCAAATTATGCAGCGATAGAGGCATTTAAACGATATCATTTTTAGGAATGAAAAGATTAATTTATCCCTTGTTTTTTCTATTCAGTATTCTCTCTTGTAGTAAAAAAAAGTCTTTTAGAAGTTCTAATAGTATAGAAGGAACTTGGAAAATGGTCTATGCAGAAGTAATAGAAAATGATTCATTAAAGTTAAAGGACTTATCGAATACAACGTTTCTGAAAATTATAAATAAAACACATTTTTCATTCTTTAATCAAGAAAAAAAAAGAAATGAAAACTTTTATAGCGGAGCAGGTTCTTATGTTTTAAATGGAGAAAAATATACAGAAACATTAACTTTTACAACAGTTGAAGCTATTAAAAATCATCAATTTACATTTAACATCTTAATAAAAGAAGATACTTTAATTCAATCAGGAGTAGAAAAAATAGAAGCTGTAGGAATAAATAGGCACATTATTGAAAAATATATAAAAATAAACAAATGAAGAAAATAGCTTTAATAATAACTTTAAGTGTTTTTATTCAACATTCTTTTTCACAAAAAGCATTATCTGAAAAATATGATTTAATGCCTTGGCCACAAGAAATTGAGGAGAATAATTCTCGTTTTACTATAAATGAAAAACTAACAATTACTATTTCAGGAAACGATTTAGAAAAAAGAGTTCATAAAGCATCTGTTAATTTTTTAAGAAGACTTTCCAATAGAACGGGTGTTTTTATTACTACTGGTTTTCCTGTAAAGACAAAAAAGGCAGCTGTAGAAATTAATTTTGAAACGATATCTAATTTAAATGTAGAAAGTGATGAATCGTATTCTTTAACTGTTACAAATGATAAGGTTAAAATCGATGCGAAAACAGATGTTGGTGCTATTAGAGGTATAGAATCACTATTACAATTGGTTAACTTTAATAAAAGCAATTTCTTTTTTGAAGGTGTAATTATAAAAGATTCACCGCGCTTTGTCTGGAGAGGTTTAATGATTGATGTCGCAAGGCATTTTCAGCCAATAAGCACTATTAAAAGGAACTTAAGAGCAATGGCATCTGTGAAATTAAATGTTTTTCATTGGCATTTAACAGATGACCAGGGCTTTAGAGTCGAATCTAAGGTGTATCCAAAATTACAAGAAATTGCAGCTGATGGCTTGTTTTATACACAAGAACAAATTAAAGATGTTGTTGCTTATGCTTCAGGTTTAGGAATTAGAGTAGTTCCAGAATTTGATGTTCCTGGGCATGCTTCTGCAATATTAGCGGCATACCCAGAGTTAGGTAGTAAAGAAGGATATGATTATATAGTTGAACGCTTTTCAGGTGTTTTTGACCCAACTTTAGACCCCTCTAAAGAAGTTACGTATCTTTTCTTAGAAACTTTATTTAGAGAAATAGCTCCATTATTTCCAGATGAATATTTTCATATTGGGGGTGATGAAAATGAAGGGAAACATTGGAATGAAAATGTAGAAATTCAAGCATTTAAAAAGAAGCATAACTTAAAAACGAATCACGATTTACAAACCTATTTTAATATTAAATTAGAGAAAATATTAAAAAAATTAGATAAAAAATTAATGGGGTGGGATGAAATATTAACACCCTCACTTCCAACTACTGCAGTTATTCATTCTTGGAGAGGAAAGCATGAAGGATTAAAGGAGAGCACTTTAATTGAAGCAGTTAAAAAAGGATATCAAGCAGTACTTTCTAATGGGTACTATATAGATAGAATGTTGTCTGTGAAACATCATTATTTGGTAGACCCTATAGGGGATGAAAAATTAACAAAAGAAGAACGGAATAGAGTTTTAGGAGCTGAAGCAACAATGTGGAGTGAATTAGTAACACCGCTTACAATAGATTCTAGAATTTGGCCGAGAACAGCTGCAATTGCAGAAAGGTTTTGGTCATCAAAAGGAGTAAACGACGTAGATAATATGCGAAAAAGATTGAAAGTTGTAAACTATCAATTAGAAGAACTAGGTATTACTCATATAAAACATACTGATGTCATTTTAAGGAATATCACTAAGAATCAAGATATTCAATCATTAAAGATTTTTTCACAGGTTTACGAACCTCTAAAAATATATTCAAGAAATAAAGGAGGTACGGAGTATAAAACATTCTCCCCATTTACGCTTTTTGCAGATGCTTGTTCTGTTGATGCCATAGATGCTCTTGTTTTTAATAAAGCAACAGAAGATTTTTTAAATAACTCTTCAAAAGAGAGTAAGGAAAAAATTATTTTTTTATTAGAAAAATGGTGTAATGGGTACGATGATTTTTTAAAGATACAAATGAATCCATTGTTGAAAAATATAAAAGCGTCTTATCAGGATTTAAATATGGTATCTATATTTCTTTTAAAAGTTTTAAAGAATGGAGGTGTTTCTAATCAAGAAGAGTATGGTTTAATCAAAACTAGTATTGATAATTTAAAACACCCTCTTGAAGACACGGAACTTATGGTTTATTATTCATTAGAAAAATTATTAAAAAAATTAACTTAAATGAATAATATAAAAATAAAACAAAAAGTATTTTTTTATCACTTACTATGCCTTGTTTTTTTATTTACTTCTTGTAAAAAAAAGAACTATTATACTTCTTTTGATTTCACAAAAGAGGATCAGTTTACAAAAGGTATTGAAGGGCCTGCTGTAGATAGTAAAGGGAATCTTTATGCTGTTAATTTCAGTAAAGAAGGTACAGTAGGTATAATTGATAAAAAAGGTAACTCGAAACTGCACACAACGCTTTTAAAAAACAGTATTGGTAATGGAATTCGGTTTGACAAAGAAGACAATATGTACATTGCAGATTATGTTAATCATAATGTTTTAATTGTTAAAAAAGGTTCAACAGTACCAAGTATTTATGCTCATAATAAAGAGATGAATCAACCTAATGATTTGACAATATCTCCTTCAGGGCTTATATATTTAAGTGATCCAAACTGGAAAAATAATACAGGTAAGTTATGGATGGTTAAAAACAATCAAATAATTTTACTTGAAGAAAATATGGGAACAACAAATGGTATAGAAGTAAGTCCTGACGGAACAAAACTATACCTCAATGAATCTCATCAAAAGAAAATTTGGGTTTATGATATAAATAAAGAAGGGAGCCTTAAGAATAAAAAATTATTCAAGAGTTTTACTGATTTTGGTTTAGACGGTATGCGTTGTGATAGTGCAGGGAACTTGTATGTTTGTAGATATGGTAAAGGAACTGTTGTTATATTATCTCCTAAAGGAGAATTATTACAGGAGGTAAACCTTAAAGGAAAAAAACCTACCAATATAACTTTTGGTGGAGAAGAAAAAAAACAATGTTTTGTTACAATGTCTGATAGAGGTTGTTTTGAATCGTTTTATACATTAATCAGTGGAAAATATTTTTAAAGATGCAAAATACGATAACACTTAAAAGTTTAGCAATAAAGACGGGTTTTTCTATATCTACTGTTTCAAAAGCATTAAATGATAGTCATGAAATTAGTAGTCAAACGAAAGAGAAAATAACTAAAATAGCAGACGCATTAAATTATACACCTAATTTTTTTGCCAGAAACCTAAAGAGTAAAAAAAACTTTATAATTGGTGTTATCATTCCTGATTTTAAAAATGATTTTTTTTACAATTTGGTAAATGGAATTACAGAAGAAACTAGTGATAATAATCACAGGGTTATGGTGTATCAAACTTGTAATAACCCCCATAAAGAAGTTAACTATATCAACTTATTATCAGAAGATATTATCGATGGATTAATTGTATGTACTTCTTTTTTTTCTGAAAAATATTTAGATGGTAATAAAAGTTATTTTAATATTTCGAAGAATAACACTCCTTTTACGATTGTTAATAAAAAGAATATCATATCTGAAGAAACAAAAGAACTTACAACCAAGTATGGAAAAACAATAGTGAATGACTTAATTGTTAGAATAAAACAGAATAATATACAATTAAAAGCTTCTTAGGGTGATTTTAATAGCAGATAGTGGTTCTACAAAATGTGATTGGTTCTTGTATGAACTTGCAAATAATAAAGTTATTACAAGATTCAGAACTGAAGGAGTGAATCCTTCCGTTTTAAAAAAAAAACATATTTATGGTATCCTTAAAGAGAGTCAAGAACTAAATAAATATAAAAAAATTATAACTTCTATCTTTTTTTTTGGTGCAGGGTGCAATAATAAAAAAGGAGAAAAAAAAGTGAAAGATGTTTTTAATGAATTCTTTCCTGATTTATCAAAAATAGTGGTAAAAGAAGATTTAATGTTAGCTGTTTTGTCAGCTTCTCAAGATCCTTCTGTCGTTTGTATTTTAGGAACTGGTTCAAATTGTTGCTTTTTTAATGGAGAAATAATTGAACAAAGAGTAATAGCAATGGGGTATGTTTTAATGGATGAAGGAAGTGGTAATCATCTAGGAAAAGAGATTCTAAGAAGTTATTTTTATCAAAAACTTCCTGAAGACTTAAAATTTTCTTTAGAAAAAGAGTTTAATTTAAATAATGATAAGGTACTCTCGAAGCTTTACGGATCAAAAATGCCTAATAAGTATTTAGCTAAATACGCTCGTTTTTTATTTGAAAACATAGAACATCCGTGTGCTAAAAATATTATTACCTCTTGTATCTCTGAGTTTATAGATAAACAATTGCTTATATATAAAGAAGAGTTAAAAGAAGTTCCTTTATATTTTATAGGCTCTGTAGGTTATCATGCTAGAGAGATAATTAAAGAAGAATTAGAGAAGAGAAATATAAAATTTCCAAAAAAATTTATAAGAAGACCATTAACCGCATTTATTCAATCTATAAAAGAAGATGACTTTTTTTTAAAAAAATTAGCGTAGTTAATAAAATGATGATTGATAATCTTTGTGTTTTAAACGGTTTAAAATGAGTAAATTTGATATTCATCTTATGGGAAAAATAAAAAAAATAGCAGTCATGACTTCAGGAGGAGATTCTCCTGGTATGAATGCGGCAATTAGATCGGTAGTTAGGGCATGTGCTTATTACCGTACTGAATGCATGGGAATTTACAGAGGTTATCAAGGTTTAATAGAAGGCGATTTAGTTCCTCTTACAGCGCGTAGCGTAAATAATATAATTAATAAAGGAGGAACTATATTAAAATCTGCAAGATCAAAGGATTTTAGAACTAAAGAAGGTAGATTAAAGGCTTACGAAAATCTTAAAGAACACAACGTCGATGCTCTAGTGGTAATTGGCGGAGATGGTTCATTTACAGGAGGAGTAGTCTTTAATAAAGAATTTAGTTTTCCTATCATAGGTATTCCTGGCACAATAGATAATGATATTTCAGGAACTACGCATACAATTGGGTATGATACGGCTTTAAATACAGCAGTTGAAGCTATTGATAAAATTAGAGATACAGCTTCATCCCACAATAGATTATTCTTTGTAGAGGTAATGGGAAGAGATGCAGGATTTATAGCATTAAATGCTGGTGTAGGAGCAGGAGCAGAAGAGATCTTGATACCAGAAGAAAACTTAGGATTAGAAAGAATGCTTGAATCTCTAAAGAAAAGTAGACGAACAGGGAAATCATCTAGTATAGTTGTTGTTTCTGAAGGAGATAAAACGGGGAGAAATGTTTTTGAATTAGCCGATTATGTTGAAGAAAATTTACCAGAATATGAAGTGAGAGTTTCTGTTTTAGGTCATATGCAAAGAGGTGGTTCGCCTAGTTGTTTCGATAGAGTTTTAGCAAGCCGATTAGGTGTGAAAGCAGTTGAGCTTTTACTTGATAATCAGACTAATTTAATGGTTGGTTTACAGAACAATAAGGTTATTGCTACCGATTTAGAAAAAGCAATTAAAGGACAAGACAGTATTGATACAGAACTATTAAGAGTCTCCGATATCATGACAACATAAAATTGAAAATAAAATAATAAATATGGTGAAAATAGGAATTAATGGATTTGGAAGAATAGGGAGAATCGCTTTTAGAGCAGCAATTAACAGAAGTAATGTAGAAGTTGTTGCAATTAACGATTTACTCGATGTAGATTATTTAGCATATTTATTAAAGTTTGATTCAGTTCATGGACGTTTTGACGGTGAAGTCTCTGTAAAAGGAGGAAAGTTAATCGTAAACGGAAAAGAAATTAGAGTTACAGCAGAAAGAAATCCAGAAAATTTAAAATGGAATCAAATTGGTGCAGATTATATAATTGAATCTACAGGTTTCTTTTTAACAGAAGAAAAAGCAAATTTACATATTAAAGGGGGAGCTAAAAAAGTATTTATTTCTGCTCCTTCTAACGATGTTAAAATGTTTGTAATGGGAGTTAATCACACAGAAATGACAAAAGAAGATACTGTTGTTTCTAATGCTTCATGTACAACGAACTGTTTAGCACCTTTATCTAAAGTGTTACACGAAAAATTTGGGATTGTTGAAGGATTAATGACTACAATACATGCTGCAACTTCAGGACAAGGAGTGGTCGATGGGCCAAATGGAGATAGAAGAAGAGGTCGGTCTGTATTAAATAATTTAATACCCGCTTCTACAGGAGCAGCAAAAGCTGTAACAAAAGTAATTCCGGCATTAAAAGGAAAATTAACTGGAATGGCAGTTAGGGTTCCTGTAGCAGATGTTTCTTTAGTCGATTTAACTTTTAGAACAGAAAAGTCAACATCATTGAGAGAAATTAAAGCAGCTTTAAAAGAAGCATCCGAAGGAGACTTAAAAGGGATTTTAGGATACACAGAAGAAAAAGTAGTTTCTCAAGATTTCGTGTCAGAAGCAAGAACATCAGTTGTTGATGCAGATGCTTGCTTAGAATTAAATAGTAATTTTTATAAAGTAATATCTTGGTATGATAATGAGTTTGGTTACGCAACCAAAATTGTTGATTTGTTAGAATACTCAGCATCTTTATAATGAATTATTGATTTTGATAAAAAAACCTGTTAGTTATTATAGCTAACAGGTTTTTTATGCAGAGAATTTTTATATTTGTAAGCTTACTTAGGTGAGAGACGTCGTAATATTTTAAAAACAAAAACGACAATTAGAATATAAAAATTAAAGAAATGATTAAAATAGGAATAAATGGATTTGGAAGAATAGGTAGACTAGCTTTTAGATCTGCTATTAATAGAGAGAATGTAGAGATTGTAGGAATTAATGATTTACTGGAAGTAGATTATTTGGCTTATTTATTAAAGTATGATTCTGTTCATGGTCGTTTTGATGGAGATATTGAAGTTAGAGACGGAGATTTAGTGGTAAACGGAAAAAGAATTAGAGTTACAGCAGATAGAAATCCAGAAAATTTAAAATGGAATGAAGTAGGAGCTGAGTATATTATTGAGTGTACAGGTTTTTTTACAGATAAAGATAAAGCAGCATTACATATCAAAGGAGGAGCAAAAAAAGTAATTATTTCAGCACCATCTAAAGATGCTAAAATGTATGTGATGGGAGTAAATCACTCAGAGATGAAAGCTGATGAAAATATTATTTCTAACGCTTCTTGTACCACGAATTGTTTAGCACCACTAGTTAAGGTTATTGATGATACTTATGGAATGAAAGAGGGTTTAATGACAACTGTTCATGCTGCAACATCTACACAAAATACCGTTGATGGCCCAAATAGTAAATGGAGAAGAGGCCGTTCGGTAATTAACAATATCATTCCAACTTCTACAGGAGCAGCAAAGGCGGTAGCTAAAGTAATTCCTGCTATGGAAGGGAAACTAACAGGAATGGCAGTTAGAGTTCCTGTAGCGGATGTTTCATTAGTAGATTTAACTTTTAAAACTGAAAAAGCGACGTCATTAAAAGAAATTATGGCAACTTTTAAAGCTGCTTCAGAAAATGAATTTAAAGGAATAATTGGATATACGGAAGATGCCGTTGTTTCTCAAGATTTTGTATCAGAAACAAGAACATCGGTAGTGGATGCAAATGCAAGTTTAGAGTTAAATGAAAACTTTTTCAAAGTAATTTCTTGGTATGACAATGAGTTTGGGTATGCCACCAAAATTGTTGATTTATTAGAATATTCAGCATCTTTATAGAATAAGATAATTTTAATTTAATATTAATTCCCGCAGTTAGCGGGAATTTTTAGTTAATTTTATACGTATGGAAATAGCGATTATAGCACACGATGGAATGAAAGCAGAAATGGTTCAATTTTTAAACGAGCACAAATCTATTTTGCATCAAAAAAATATAGCATTAATTTCAACGGGAACCACAGGTGCTAAGGCTGAAAAAGCTGGTTTTAAGGTGACTAAATTTTTATCAGGCCCATATGGAGGCGATGCGCAAATAGCGGCAAGAGTTGCAGAAGGTAAATGTAATATGGTGTTGTTTTTTAGAGATCCGAATGAAAAACACCCACACGAACCAGATATTACCATGTTGTTGCGTTTATGCGATGTACATGATGTTCCATTAGCTACAAACCCCGCTACAGCCGAATTATTAATGAAAGCTATTTAGAATAATTTTTTCTTTATATAAGAAAACCGAAACAAATTGTTTCGGTTTTTTTATGGTGGTTTTTAAGGTTTTCGCTAACGTGTTGTGCTTGGTTAGTTGCGTTGGCAAAAACTAAATTTGCAAAAGAAAACAAACCAGAGGGAAATACGCAAGGTTTTTAGAGTGCACATAGAACAAGCAATTAATTATTCACGTTGTTGTTTGTAGTTTTATTAGTTTAAAAAAAAAGATTACTCCAAAAAAAACGGCAAGTTTTAACCTGTAACCATTATTTAAGTGTGAAACATCACTAAAAACAGGTATTAATAAGTTAAATTATAGACTTGTATATAGCCCTTTACTATAAATTTATTTGTTTTTAGCATAAAACATTTTGCTCCATTCAATAATTTTTGGATATAAATCGGCTATAGTTTCGTTTTTTCTTTTTGATTTATATAATTCCAGTAAATTTCTATTAAATTCTTTAAAATATTTAAAACCTCTTACTTTGGGATTAATCTGCCATTTTTCCATTTTAGCAATCAATCTGTTTAGCTCTTTTTTAGGAGCATAATCATAATAATACAAACTTACTAATGACCAATTCATGTATTCGTTAAACATTGCGTTAGGTGATCCATAATTTGTAGCTGCATTACTCTTTTTTGATGTTGCCCAAAAATCAATATCACCTAATATCTTCATAAGTGTTTTGTCCTCTAAGTATTTACCTAATTCTGGGTTCATGAAAGTATGGTTTAACTCTGTAAAAACGTAGTTACCTCCATTGATAATATTTGCTTCTTTTGAATATTCTTTATTCGCTAATTCGTGGTATGGATAATTTATATGTGCATGTGATTCTTTAAAATTATTATTATTAAAATTATTTGCTGATTGATTACCACCCACTAAGGGAGATAAGACGATTTTAAAACTATTATAACTAGTTGTAGGGAAATTTATACCTAACCAATGTTGCATTCTACTAATATCAGCTTTTGTTTCATAAAAATTAATTTGCTCTTTATACAAACTTAAATTTTCTGCATAGAATTGTTTGAAGTTAACTTTTTCAGCAAAAGCCTCTAGCCCACTAATATAAGGAGATAAAGTGTTTGTACTCCCCCAAGAAACTCTATCATATACTCCATAGTTAACTATCTGATCTTCATTGAATTTAAAAGCATAACTATCCATCTTTAAATAAAAATAGTTAAACGAATTTTTCATTAATTTTTCGCTTATCTGTTTTACAATTGTATCATCGGAAAATTCATCAAAAGCTGCCATTACTTTTTTATAGTAATTTGTTTCCTTATATGCAAAACCATTTCTTTTTTCATTTTTTGATGCATCTGTTAGTGCAAAAACTATATTTATAAGCTCATATACTTTTGGAATTTCAACAATCGTTTTATTATTATACTTTGCTTTATAATCTTCAGAAAAACTTACTCGTTCAGGTATCGTTATAATTCTGGTTCTTGCAGTATCTTTAGTTGATGTAATTACTAAGAATTCATGAACATCACCATATTTTACATTATAACTGATCGAGTCTAAGTCGGTAATAAAAGTTACTTTTTTTTTATTATATTTATCTACACTTACACTAATATCGTCTGGATTGATGTGTGGTGAAATATTCCAAGAATTTGGTCTAAAATCATTCCCTTTTCTTATACTTGCTTTTAAATTATTTGCTCTTACAATAGGAAGCTCATCAGATTTAGAATCTTTTTTATTATCACATGAAAAGACCAATGAGATTATAACAAAAAATAATAATACTTTTTTCATTTTATAAAGTTTTTAATTCGTTTAAATATAATTAATGACTAATTAATTTTTAGTTCGTTACAGTCTAAGAATTTAAAACAGTATATTTTCTTTCATTATTATATACGTTTTATAGTATAATGATAAAAATCATTCTACTATTTTATAAAAAATAGAGTTCGGATAGTGGTTAGAGTGCTTGTAATTAGTGGCTTATAAGGTTGAATAGCTTTTTTAATAACATTGATCTAGATTGAGTTTTTAGTAGTAAAAAAACGTCTTCAATGTTGTCTTTTTTGAAAATTAGATTGTAGAAGTATGGATAATCTGTATCTGATATTTTCAGATATTGATTGTTCTTTCGGTAAATTGTTATCTAAGAATATTTACTGATTTCAATTTTGTTTTTTTTAAAACCCGAACTATTTAAAAGTCAGAATTACAATTTTAAGTACTATTTTAGAAAATAATTTTTGTTTAAGCGATGGTTTTTCGTTTTTTTTTGATTTTGTAATTATATTTTCTTTATAAAACCAAATAGCTTCATTTTCTTAATTCACAGACTTTTTTTCATCTTACACACAACATGTTAAGGATATGATTTCGTTCTAATGAATTATATTCAGCGTTAGCGAAAGTTATTTAAAAAAGAGTTAAGAATCAAACTAAATTTCATGACTACTTAACGGCAATCATACTTATTTCTACATTCACAAACTTAGGTAAGTTAGCAACCTCTACGGTTTCTCTTGCTGGGGCTGTTGCTTCATTAAAATATTGCGCATACACACTATTTATTTGTGAAAAGGTATGCATGTCAGAAATGAAAATAGTTGTTTTAACCACGTTTTCGAAA
>CBDTZS010000039.1:0-25789 GCA_965364955.1 uncultured Tenacibaculum sp.
GCGGTTTTTCTAAAAACTTAGGAAGGATAATTCCCGCTCACTTCGGCATCTTCATATCTACGCCAAGAAGATCAACAGTATGCTTTTGAAGATATTCAAGAGCATCTAAAGAATCTCTAAATGTTGCCTTTAATTCCATAAAAGGAATAGTACCTAGATGA
Organism: uncultured Tenacibaculum sp.; assembly: GCA_965364955.1. Classification (GTDB taxonomy): domain Bacteria; phylum Bacteroidota; class Bacteroidia; order Flavobacteriales; family Flavobacteriaceae; genus Polaribacter. The sequence continues at coordinate 162 of CBDTZS010000039.1, forward strand.
ATTTTAAGTACTTCAATAGCATCTGGTTCATCGTCAATTATTATATAATCCATAAAACAGTTAATTAATTTTCAGTTCAAGTAAAGATATAAAATAACCTTTTTCCACTTTCGTTTCCAATACATGCGCATTAAGATACAGAATAGACAGTCTTTTTTTTAAGTTATCAAGACCGAAGCCAGAGGCATTATCCTTCAAGCCATATACGGCCTGATGCATTGTATTTGTAACTTTATAGGATAATTTATTTTCAACCACCTCTATAGATATATCTATGATAGATTTAGCCTTTGTATCTATTCCATGTTTAATAGCGTTTTCAACAAATGGAATAAGCATCATAGGACTTATTTCTACGTTTTCAATAGCTCCGTTTATTGTGAAATTTATAAACACATCATCGTCATCAGCAATACGTAACTGATATACCTGAATAAATTTCTTAAGGTGATTAATTTCTTTTTCCAATGCCACGCTCTCTTCATTCGTTTCATAGACCATATAACGCATCAATTCAGCTAATTTAGCAATCCCTTCTGCCAAGTCGGGCACATTATTTTTTAATGCCTTGGCGTAAAAACTATTGAGTACGTTGAATAAAAAATGTGGGTTGATTTGAGACTTCAGAAAAGCCATTTCTGTAGTTAGCTTCTCTTCCTGTAAAATTCGTTTTAGCTTTTCACTTTGAAACCAAGATTTAATCAAAGCGTATGATAAACCAAGTAAAAGGATAAAGAAACTGCTTCCGATATTATATCTAAAATAAGCGAGGTAAGATTCACTTTCACTAGAGAAAAAACCAACCAGAAAATAATAATCAATAAAGCTTTCGAAAACATTAATAAGAATAAAGACACTTATTAAGATAAGGATTAAAAGCGCTATATTTTTTAAGCGTAAAAAATGAGGAACAATAAAAAAAGCAGTCGCATAAAATATAACCTGATTCATGGTCATCCCAAATAATACGGCAAGCCATAAAGGGCCTTCTTCTTTTTTAAAATCAGCAATTGTACTGACGGAACTTAAAAATAAAAAATATGAAATTCCCCAAATAAAGATATGTATGACAACTTCTAGTTGTTTCTTCATTTTAACTATTTAAGTATCAAAAATAGTCTTTTAATTGATTTACAAAATAAAAAAGGGTGAAGGAAGTACTTAACGTGACCAAACCCAATATTCATGTGAAGTTTATACTCTTTCACATCGTTTAGAGTTTCTGTCACATTAAAGAGCCAAACAATCACATTCGTTTTATTCTACAATAGCATCGTATTACTATTGCATCATATTAATCAAAAAACATTTAAAGAATGAAGAAAACAATAGTAGTTATAATGGTATTAATCCTTGGGTTTAATTCATTTGGACAGACAACCTCTACGAAAGAATTAGAAGAGAATATCAACAAGATATTTGAAAGTTACGCACATTATAACCGTTTCACCGGTAGTATATTAATAAGCCAAAATGATGAAATTATTTATAGAAAAAGCTTTGGTTATGCTGATATAGATAATCACAAAAAGAATAAAAAAAATTCTATATTCAGTATTGCTTCTGTTACCAAACCACTTACTGCTGTTGGAGTAATGAAATTAGTAGAAGAAGGAAAACTAACATTAGAAACATCAATAATAAAGTATTTTCCGAATTTTATACCTGATTATTCAAAAAAAATCACAATTCGCCACTTGCTAAATCATAGTTCTGGTATGCAAGCTAATATAGGTAGAAAAGACGATGATGGTAATGGTTTAATGCCAGGGAAAAACCTGGTAACAATAGAAAAATTGTTAGAAGAGTTTAAAAATTCTAAATTGAAATTTGAGCCTGGAACAAATTACGAATATAATAATTTCGGCTATACACTTCTTGCCTATATTATTGAAAAAGTGAGCGGAAAAACATATGCAGACTATATGGAGCAAGCTGTTTTCAAACCTGCTAATATGAAAAATACTACTGTTAACAGCTACAAATCGACAGGTAAGCGAGCTTATCCACATATCGGTCTCGGTATGATGAATCTCAAAAAACAGGATAGCAATATTCATTTTGCTGAGGTAAAAGGTGCTGGAAACATCAATTCTACTACGGGTGATTTATACAATTTCATGAAGGCTTTAGAAAACAGAATAGTATTAAAACCAACAACTGTAGCTAAACTTTACAACTACACGCAATCTATGGGGTATAATGATTCGAAATATGGGTTAGGGTGGAGAATTGAATATAAAGGAGGTGAGAAATGGATAAACCATACAGGTTTACTTCCTGGATACACTTCAATAATAGGTTCGTTACCAAAAAGAGATATTAAAATCATTATCCTTACGAATGCCACTACTACAGATTTAAATTCAGAAAGTGAATTTAACGGAAAAAGTGAATTTGTTAGTAGTAATATAATTGATAATGTGATTGCTGTAATACAAGGTAAGGAAGCAGAATTACTTCCAACACCAATTAAAGTAATCAATAAAAATAGTACAGATTTCAGTAGAACATACAAGATGGACAATACCCACTCTTTAGTCTTAACCAAACAAGGTGAGAATTATTCACTTAAAACAATTGGTGCAGAATCTTGGTCAGTATTTACATATCCATTCTCAAGAGATGCCAAGGAAGATAACAAAATAAGTAAAACTGGGTTGCTTTTTGCGAATGCAATGAGTACTCAAAACTTCGAAGGAATGTCTGATTATGCCAATGATGATATGAAAGAATTATTTAATTCAGAGAAAGGAATCGAAATGTTAAAAGGAATCTGGAGAAGAGCGACAAAGAATGGTGAAAAGTATCTATCTCATAATATTTATAAAATTGAAGGAAAAGAAGGCGCTAAGATTGTACGTATTAGATTTCATTTTGAGAAAAATGATATAGGGTTACTTTTAGGAATTAACCGCGCAAATCAAATTCAAGGGATGTTTAAGGATAACGACGTCAAAACATGCCTTATTCAAAAAGTAAAATTAACACGTATAAATGAAAATGAATTTTTTATCAATGGTCACCAAAACGGTGGAATGCAGGATTTAAAAATAGAAATATCTAAAAAAGGCTTAGTTTTAATAGATGGTATATTAAATTTTAAAGCAGCACTTAAACCTTCATTACAATAAAAAAGGCGCCAGTTAAAAACACCTAAAACTAATTACTAGTTCATCTTTACATATAAAGATTCTATCTAGTATTCTGTTCGGTTTTGTTATTAGTTAACTAATATTATACCCATCAATTAGTAAAATACATTTATAAAATTTAAGCCTAAAAAAACCGAACGATACCGTTCGGTTTTTTTTATTATATAACTTGTCTTATTACTGAATTCCGTAAAAAGAGCTCATGTTATCTTCAATATTAGAAGCTTTTTTAACCGCTTCATACATTTGAAAAGTCTTGTTTTTTCTTTCGTTTACTATACGTTTTCTAAAAGAATCATAGTTTGGTAAAGCAGTTGGTAATTCTTTTGACTCTACCTCAAAAGCAAATACTCCTTTATCTCCTACCACATTTTTAACAACCGTTTCCTCTTTAGCGTTTATCATTGCTCCGACTATTTTTGGTTCATAACCAACACCCGATAATGTAGGTGACTTTAAATTAACAGTTGCAGCATTTCTTACTGTTTGACTTACAGACTTAGCAATATCAGCTAAAGTAGCTCCGCTAATTTTAGCTTCAATCATTTTAGCTTTCCTTTCATTTGTTAAAATAGGGCGTACTCTAGAAACTGCTTTTTCAACTGGCATTAAACCTTTTTCTGTCTTACCTGTTAAAACAGCTACTATATATCCTCCATCAACGTCGAAACGTTTAGAGTTTCCTTTATTTACATCTTTACCAAAAGACCATGTAATAATATCTCTTTCGCTACCAACTCCTGGCACCGTTTCATCCAAAGATTTTAAACCAACCGCTGGTAAAGAAGTTAATTTTTGTTCTTTAACAACTTCGTCAAAGTTTTTACCGTTTGCTAATTCTAATGCAAATGTTTCAGCATTTTGAAAAACAGTATTTTCTGTTTCTTCAGAAGCTTCAATTTTACGACCAAATGTAGCTAACTTAACAACCGATTGATAGTTCTTTTGATCATCAATTTTAATTATATGAAATCCAAATGGTGTTTTAACAACTCCCATGTCTCCTTTTTTCCCTTCAAAAACGAAATCTCTAAAAGCAGGAACCATTCTATTGTAACCAAACCAATCGTAAAAACCTTCTTTTTCAACAGAACCTTTGTCTGAAGAAAATTCTTTTACTAAATCAGAAAATTTAGATTTGTTTGCTTTTACAACAGTTAATAAACTATCCGCCGTGTTTTTAGCTTCTTCTTCAGTTTGAGTTACTGAAGCATCAGCACTAGAAGCACCAATAAAAGAAATTAAAATATGACTTGCTTGAGCAGAATCTGGTAATTGAACGACTTTCGTTATTTTAGATAATTTAAAATGATTAACATCTTTATATGGTCCGAAAACATCTCCTTCTTTACCCTTAAAAATCTCTTCCGCAATTACTTGTGGTACTTGAGATTTAAACTTGTAATTATCATCAAAAGTAATATCAGAATCATTTTCTGCTAAAAACTCAATATAATTAGTTGAGTTTTTTAATCCTTTTACTGAAATATTAGTTCCAGTAACAGAATCTTCAATTAATTTAGCTACTGCAGCTTTTGTTGCAACTTCATCTTCAGTTGTTGGCTTAATATCAAATTTTACAAAATTAATATCTCTTGAAGCTTCTACTTGAAAGTCTTGTTGGTGCTTGTTAATATAATTTTTAACATCACTGTTTTTCAACACGACTAAACTATCTGCTATTGTAGTATATGGTACATATACAAACTTAGCATTTATACTTGTATTTTCATTTAAATACTGCGCTTCGCCTTCTTTTAAAGAAGCTCCTAAACCGGTAGCAACTAAATTATCATACGTAGTTTTTTCAATATTATTTTTTAAAGAATTCATGTAATTTTGCCAATTTCTCCAATCAGCTCCATCTTCTTCTTTAATTGTTGCTAAAAATTCTTTTAGCTTATTTTTATCGAAAATACCCGCAGATTGAAACCTAGGGTCATTTTGCAAAGAAGGTGCATCATATAACGCATTCATAATATCAGCATCACCAACAGTAATACCCGCTTCTTCTAATTGCGTTTTATAAATTCTTTGTCTGATTAAATTACTCCAAACAGTTTTTGCTGCTTGCATTTCAGAAATACTACTACCTGTTTGTGCCTTATATGCATCTAAAGCTTCAGCAAATTCTTGACGAGAGATAGTTTCTCCGTTCACTTCACCAATCTCATTTACTTTACTTGCATTAAAAAAATCTGATATTGTAGAAGGGTCTAATACAAAAGCAAAAAGTGCTAAACCAATTACAAGAATTAAGAACATCGAACGTTCTCTAATTTTCGATAGAATTGCCATACGTTATTTTATTTTATTAACAGTGAGCGAAAATACAATTTCACATTAAATAATACAATGTTTTTTCACGCTGTTTTTAAGGTAGTTTACTTTATAAAGAACAAAAGCTTTTTATTCTTCACTCTCTATAACTTTAAAATAGAGATTATCAATTTTTGTTGCACTAACTTTTAAAATTTTAATATGAAATTTATCAATCATTAGAACTTCGTCTTGCTCTGGAATTGCCTCCGTATGATTAAGAATAAAGCCTCCCAAAGTTTCGTAAGCTTCTTCTTTCGGTATATTTAAGTCGTACTCTTCATTTAAGTAATCTACTTCTAAGCGCGCAGAAAAATTAAACTCTTTATCTTTAATTTTTTCTTCTAATAATTCTTGATTATCATGTTCATCCTCAATCTCTCCAAAAAGTTCTTCAACAATATCTTCAACAGTAACAATTCCTGAAGTACCTCCGTATTCATCAACAACTACAGCAATGCTTTTTCTTTTTTTGATCAAACTATTTAAGACATCATTAATAATCATTGACTCTGGAACAAACTCAACTGGTAATAGTATTGATTTAATTGTCCGTGGCTTTTTAAATAACTCAAAAGAATTTACATATCCTAAAATATCATCTAAAGAATTTTTATATACTAATATTTTAGACAGACCTGTTGATATAAATATTTTTTTAAGATTACTTACTGACTCATGTATATCCACAGACATGATTTCAGTACGAGGTACCATAATTTCTCTAGCTTTCACCTTATGAAACTCTAAAGCATTTTGGAAAATTTGAATTTCTGAATCTATATTATCTTCTTCATTTCCCCCATCTAATTGTTCAGAAATGTAATTCCCTAATTCTTCTTTACTAAACTCAGTTTTGGCTTCGTCTTCTTTTAGCCTAAAAAAAACGTAGAGGAAAAAGTTTGAAATTTTTGTTATAACCGATGTTATGGCATAAAACAACAAGTAGAAAATATATGCAGGGACAACAAAAGCCTTCAGCATTTCGTTTGCATAAATTCTAAATATCGCTTTGGGTAAAAATTCAGCGGTAACTAATATTATAACTGTTGATATTATCGTTTGTGTTAACAAACTTAAATCATCTAGCAAATAGTTTATAAAGGTAATACTTGTTGGTAATGATGATTGAAACCAATTCATTAACAGCTGCCCCATGAAGTAACTATAAATTACCAATGCAACATTATTTCCCACTAACATAGTGGTTATAAACTTAGATGATTTCTCTGTAAGTATTGCTAAGATTTTAGGCAAAAAACCTTCCCTCTTTTTTTCTAACTCAATATGTAATTTATTCGCTGAAACGAAAGCTATTTCCATCCCAGAAAAAAAAGCTGAAAATAGTATAGAAGTAAAAATTATAATGATTTCAGATTGCATTAACGCTGTTGATTTCTCTTTTCTACTTTTCTTCTAAAGTGACGTTTAAAAAAGAATATTAAAGTAATAAAGATAGCAAATCCAAACATAATAAATGCTTCTTGTATATCCGAATTCCATTTAAAGATTCCTTCAATAAAAAAAATTATCCCAAGAACAAGGTATCCGTATTGTAAATATTTCCAAAGTGCATTCATTCTCTTTATTTTTGATTTACGACAACTTCTCCTGTGATGTCCTTAGCTATCCATTTTGTTAAATTTTCTTTAGATTCAAAACCAAAGCCACTAATTGTGTCTTTCAATGTTGTTAACCTAAACCCATCCTCGGTAAAAAAATAATGTTCCTTTTGATCCCAAAATAATTGATTAGTTTCTAGTTTCGTGTTTTCTCGGTGACTTAAAATAACCACATTCCCTTTTATTTCAGAAACACTTGTTTTAGAATAGCTTAAAGCATAATTACCTGTAATTGTTGTAGAATCCTTTCCTAATTTATCAATTGAAACAATTTTCACTCCTTTAACGAATTCGTTATACGGGTGTTCTTTACGATTTGAAAAATCGTAAAAAATAGGCGCTTGAGTTTTTGATGTTATCTTTCCTGAATCTTTTTTTATATGATAAATATTTTTCGCACTTCCTATAGGCAAATTCTTATCTGCTAAAAAATCTCTGACTTCTTTTTTAGAATTGGTACAAGAAAAAAACATTGCTACCAAACAAGTGGTAGCAATGCTATTATATATATTTATGGAATATGATCTCATTAAAAAATATTATGGAATTCGAACAGTTTCTCCTATCCAACACCCTACTCTATGTGAACCTCCTGAAGCAAGACCTTTTTGAAAAACCAACTTCTTTGACGGAAGATTCCTTCTATAATTAGAAATATATCTACCTGCTCCACATCCCGGATCTACTTTACTAGCTTTTAACGCTTTATTTAAAGCTGCTACGTATACCATTCTTTTCTCAAACTCATCACTACCACACGAGTTCGCACTCTTTTGATATAAACTTGCAATGAATAAATAAGCTTTCCCCATATTTGGGTTATATTTTAATGCTTGGTAAGCTAAAGCTCTTGCACTACTTCCTCTAGCATTTTGCGCTTCTCGTAATTTATATTTTGCCTTTTTAAATGGATCTGTTTCCAAATTAAATGCTTTCTTTTTCATTTTAGCTGCACCACTTTTATCACCGTTTTTATATAAAACTCCGGCTAAGAAATTGTAAGCATCAGCAGATTGAGTTATTTCAGCGTAAGCATTTGCCAATTTTTCAAATAAAGGGTCTGTTTGACATTCTTTATTATACATTCTTGACACCGCTCTTTTTAACCAAACACCATCACTCTTATTCCCTTCAAATTCTCTAGCATAGATAGGAATTAATCTTTCGCAAGTTGCTATTTCAGAAATTATTGCATCTAAACCTCCTTCAATCATACCTAAAGCTGTTGAATTCGTTGTATAAGCTTTTAACAATCTCTTTCCTTTTGATCCTATTGTACCTAAAGAATCTTTGTTTTGTAATAAAGTTATCTTTTTACTGTAAGCATCTAACTTCACCTGAACAGATTCCATTACGTCATCGTAAGTATCAAATACTACTTGAGGCTTAGTATCTTTATTTTCTGCTGTTACAGCTTTAAAGTATCTAAAGATATTTTTAACTCCCATATCTTTAGGAGAAAGATTATATGCTTTTTTTAATAATACAAAAACTTCTGCATCTGTAGCTAATTTGTTTTTTATTAAAAAACTAGCATAATCACTATGTACTTTGGCAATTCCTTTTGTTGGGAAGTTTACTAACCTAGTTTCATAAACTTTTTTTGCTAAAATTGGATCTTTTAGCTTACCAGCTACTTTTACTCCAATTTTATAGATGTTAACTGATAGTTTAGGACAATTTGTTAACAAGTGTTCTAAATTTGTTTTAGCAGCTTCATACTTACCTGTATTTGCATCTCCTTTAAAAAGATTATATTTTATATTACATTCTTGACTTGCTTGTGCTTTAACTCCATTTATAGCAACAAACAAAAACAACCCTACTAGTATGTATGTAATTTTTTTCATCTTATTATTAGTTTTTTATTAATCTATTTGTCTTTTTTGGAACCACTTAACACTATTCAAAGATAAACTTAATCTAACATTAAAATATTCTTCTTTTATTAAGCTATTGCTTGTTGTTCCTTTTTGCCCATACTCAAATCCAATATTTACATTCGATAATTGTCTTGGCAATGGTAATCCTAAACCAACATTTATGCCAAAGTCTTTAATTGAAGTAAAATTATTATTTGCATTAACTAGCAACCCTGTATCTTCAAAACGTAGTCCTGCTCGATAAGTTACTCTATCCCAGTAACTTGATATAGAATTCATTTTCGGAATATAATATCCCCCTATAGAAAACTTACTTGAATCATCATATTTGTATCCACCCCCATCTGAAATAAGCGAACTATTTGTACTCAATGCACTTTGAAATTGTTGATTAATCCCAACATACCATTTATTATATTTTCCTAAACCAAAACCAAAAATACTTTTTACAGGAATATTTATATCTCCATTTACCGACCTATTGAATAATTCATCTCTTGGAATCTCTTGTCCTGATCCAGAAAAGGATAATGAAATCATTTTCTCATTTCCGTTCGCAGATAAATTACTTCCCAAAGTAATTGAAGCTCCAGAATACAATTGTAGTTTGTTTTTTAATTCTCTTTTATACTGAGCTCCTAATTTAAATTGCCCTCCTCTAATATTAATAGATTCTTCTTGTTTAGTCGCTAAAGCTATATTCGTTTTTTGATTTAATATACTGTTTTCAAGGTTTCCAAAAATAAAGCCAGCTTCTATACCTACAGAAAAACCTTTAAAAGCATACATACCAAAACTAGCATATATCTTATTTGTTCCTCCTTCTCCTCTAAAAAGAGTAACATCATTTGCATCGCTATTATCTAACAAAGAATACCCTACGGATGAAAATGGTTGCAATCCTACAGAGAAACCTGCTTTCTTCCCAACAGGAAATCCTAAAGAAATGTACCGTAAATTTGTTGAATTACCTGACTGAGATGTGTTTGTTTCTTTAAGTGTTAAAAAACTTAGACTACCTCCAATACCATAGATAGCTGCTCTTAAATCTGCATTTGCAGCTGGATTTGTAAAATTCAGATGATGCGTATCCTTTAAAGCAACACCAATACCTCCCATAGATGCTTGCTCTACCGTTATTGCTTCAAAATTTTCTCCAATCCCAAAGTAAGAATAGGGTGATGCACTGTTTCTCTGTGCCGATATTGTTGCTATTGTACTAAATACAAATATTCCTACTATAAATTTCTTAATCATTTGCTAAATTGTATGTCAAAACAGTATGTAATCCTTCCAAAACAAAATTTGGATGGGCAAATATGCCACTTTTTAATTGTTTAGCCAAGAAATAAGTGTCTCCTCCTGTTAAAACAACTGTTAAATCTCCATACTTTTTTTTATATTGATTAATAACTCCGATTATTTCGTTACAAACCCCATTTACGATCCCTGAATGTATTGAAGTGTTTGTATTTGTTCCTATAAAATTAGAAACTTCACTCGGTTTTAACAAGGGGAGCTTAGACGTGAAAGTATGTAATGCTTTATATCTCATTGCTACACCAAGAGAAATTGCCCCTCCTAAATATTCATTTCTATTATTGATAAAATCAAAAGTTATGCAAGTACCCGCATCAATGACTAAAACATTTTTCTTTGGATATTTATCTACGGCTGCTGAAGCCAAAGCAATTCGATCGACACCTAATGTTTTTGGAGTTTCATAAAGGTTTTTAAAAGGTACTTTCGTTTCATGATTTAAGCATATTGGATTTAATAAATCGACGATTTTCTGCTGTACTAAATCTGAAACATTAGCCACAGAAGAGATAACAGATGCTGAAATAGAAAAATTTTTTGTTATTTTTTTCAACTCAGATACAATTATTGACCTATTAAAAACAAAGACTTCTTTAATTGTATTCCTTTCAAAAACAGCAGCTTTAACTCTTGTATTACCTATATCAATAATCAAATTCATATTTCTATTTCTTAAAACTCAAATTTACGTTACATTTTTTTAAAACAATTACTTTGTATAATTAAAAAACGATTGTATATTTGCATCCGCTTAACGAAAGTAGCAACTGGTGCCTTAGCTCAGTTGGTAGAGCAATAGACTGAAAATCTATGTGTCCCTGGTTCGATTCCTGGAGGCACCACAATAAAACTAACAATCTAGGTTGTAAATTTTATTTGTTACTTTTACATAAGCATCAAATGGTGCCTTAGCTCAGTTGGTAGAGCAATAGACTGAAAATCTATGTGTCCCTGGTTCGATTCCTGGAGGCACCACCGCAAAAACCCGAACAATTGTTCGGGTTTTTAGTTTTTAAAAATTAAAAACTCATTGTTTAACAATGAGTTTTTTTTATAATTACTTTAGTTTAAATTGCATTTCTATAGGCAGATGATCTGAGGATTGACCAAAATCATTTAACACTTTCCCTTTTACATATTCAATAGAATTTTCAGTATAGAAAACATAATCAATTCGTTCATATAAGTCTTTTGTATCAAATGTATTTTCTGGATTACCAGCATTAAATGCTGCATTCCCAACTCCTTTCATTTTAAGTAATTTTTGAACAACAGCTTGTTCATCTCTTGCTTTTGAGTTAAAATCGCCTAATAATATTGTTGGAGATTCGTATTTATACTTATTAAATATATTTAAAACATGATCGAACTGACGAGAACGAGTAGATTTATCAAATGCTTCTAAATGAATATTTATCACCACTATTTCTTTTCCGTCTAACAGAACCCTAACCACTTGTACCAACCTGTCTAAATATAAAGCATCTCTATAAAAAGGGTTATCAGGAACACGCTCTAAAACAATACGTTCATAATTTTTTAACTCATACTTACTCAATATTGATTGACCAGAAATAATTTTTCCGAAGTGCATACTTGGAGGCCAATAAGGAAACGGTACATATCGCTCGTCCCAATTCACGCCTCTTGCTGCATAATTATACCCTAATTCCATAAATTCTTCTTCTTGATTTACCTCATAAGATCTAGAAGCATTATAATCAATTTCTTGAAAAGCTATAATATCAGCATTTACTTTCTTTAGTTCTTCTTTTACTTTTTTCAAGTTATCATCAAATAATTCTTTTGGTTTTGCAACCGCCAAATTGTTTGTCATTCCGCTTAAATAACCAACATTATAAGTAACAATACTATATATTGAATCATTATCTACATCTGACGCATATTCTCTTTTAATTAGCTGAGAGTACTCTTTCTCATCGATTGTTGGCGATGATGCCCAAAAGAAAAAGATAAAAGACGCTACAAAGAAAAAAACAAGTAATTTTAATAAAAGTCTGATTATATTTTTCATAAAGTTTAAAAAAAATGTTAAAATGATATTCAAATTTAAACTTTTTTACATTTCATAAGTCATAGAAGTATAAAATAATTAAAAACCTTAAATTTATAAAAATGAAAAAAATAGTAGCATTATTAGTTTTAGCAGTTGGATTCACCTTAACAACTCAAGCTCAAAAAGGAAAAAGAAGTCATTTAGAAAAATTAACCGTAAAACAGCAAACTGAATTAGCTGTTAAAAAAATGGCACTTAAGTTAGACTTAACTGATTCTCAGCAACGCCAAATAAGACCTTTATTAGCTGAGAAAATTGCTCAGCGCAAATCAATGCACGAAAAAAGAAAAGCCATGAAAGAAAGTGGTGAAAAAAGAAAGAAATTATCGGCTAACTCGCATTTTGAAAAGAAAAGTAAAATACTAGATAATCAAATTGCTTTTAAAGCTGAAATGAAACGCGTGTTAAACAAACAACAATATGATAAGTTTGAAAAAATGAGCGCAAGAAAAATGCATAGAGCTAAAAAGAAAATGAAAAACAGGAAACACAAAAAAGACTTAAAAGAAAAACGTAGAGAACACGAAGAAAGATAGTGATGATTACTAGTAAATTTACATTTCTTAAAAGCCCGATTTTGTTTCCAAAGTCGGGCTTTTCATTTCTATTCGTCGTCTTTAAACCAACTTGAATATTTCACATAATTATCTGCTATTCTATTAATTTCACCTGAAATTAATTCTTTCGAAATATCTTTTACTTTTTTAGCAGGAACACCCGCGTAAATACTTCCGCTTTCTATTCTTGTGTTCTTGGTAACTACTGCGCCTGCAGCAACAATTGAATTAGACTCCACGACACAATCATCCATAATTATACTTCCCATACCTATTAAAACATTATCATGTATAGTACAACCATGAACTATTGCATTATGACCTACAGATACATTATTTCCAATAGTAGTCGGGGATTTTTGATATGTTGCATGAATTATTGCCCCATCTTGAATATTCACCTTGTCTCCCATTTTTATATAATGCACATCCCCTCGAATTACGGCATTAAACCAAACACTACATTTTTTTCCCATTTGCACATCACCAACAATTGTTGCGTTTTCTGCCACATAACAATCTGCTGGAATCTGTGGAGATTTTCCGTTTACTGCTTTTATAATTTTCATTTAAATTTTATTTAAAATAAGATAATAGATTTGCTTTTTTAGAAGATGATACCATAATCTCTTTTCCGTTTGACAAGACCACACTCCCTCCTTTACCTTTTTTATATTTTACTATTTCGTTTACATTTACTAAATACGATTTGTGAACCCTTGCAAAAGAACTTTCTTTTAAAAGATCTTCAAAATGTTTTAGCGTTTTACTAACTAATTTTTTAGTATTTTCAAAATAGATTTCAGTGTAGTTGTCATCTGCTTTGCAAAATAGAATATCAACTATATTAATGACCTCAAATCCGTCTTGCTGCGGAATAGTTATCTTATTTAAATTAAGAGTGATTTCAGGTCTTAAAACCGAATTTTCGAGTTCATTTTCCTTTTTTTTAATATCTACAACTAAGTTAACTCCTTTTATTAACTCATCTATTGAAATTGGTTTTAACAAATAGTATGTCGCTTGATTATTTAATGCTTCTATTGCATAATGATCATAGGCGGTTACAAAAATTGTTTCAAATGATTGATTCTCTATTTTTTCTAGCAAATCGAATCCACTCCCGTATGGCATTTCAACATCTAAGAACACTAAATCGAGTTCGTGTTCTTCAATTAATTTTTGACCATCCTCAATATTACTTGCTTCTCCTAATAACTGAACGGTTGGACAATATTTTGATAAATAATTTCGCAAGATATCTCTACCAATAGCTTCGTCTTCTATTATGATTGTTTTTAACTTCACAGTTATTTTTTCTTTAAAATAAGTTCAACTTTAGTTCCACTTCCGTTTTCAAAAACATCAGAAACTGAAACTACTATTTTTTCTTTATACATACGGTTCAAAATTGCGATTCTCTTTTGAATGGTACTTATTCCTTTCGATTTTTGTTTTAATTGATAGGTTGTTTTTATTTCCATCGATTTCATACGACCTACTCCGTCATCTTGTACTCTAATTAGAATAGCTTCTTCTGTATTCTGTTGTATAGAAATCTCTAAATTTCCTTTCTCTTTTTTATATCGAAGCCCATGCCAAATAGCATTTTCTATATACGGTTGTAGCAACATAGGCGGAATAGAATAATCATTTAATTTAATCTGATCATCTATCGAAATTATATAATCAAATTTATCTTTAAAACGATTGTGCTCTAGCTTTACATATAACTCCAGCAATTCAATTTCTTTTACTAGTGGAATAAAATCCTCATCAGAATTCTCTAATACAGAACGCATTAAAACTGAAAACTCTGACAAATATCGATTCGCACTTCGCTCATCATTAACGGCTATAAAATTATTAACTGAGTTTAAAGCGTTAAAAATAAAATGTGGATTCATTTGCGAACGCATCGATTTTAAAGCCAGTAAATTATTCGCTAACTTTTGCTGTTTATTAGTTCTGAACATAAAATAGGCCAACAAACTCATTAAAATACAACCAGCAATAAGCGAGTAAATAACAAGCTTTTGTTGTTTGTTGCTTTCCCTAATTAATTGCTGATCTTTATATGCTAAATTTATCTTACTATCACTTAACTGCTTGTCTTTCTCTAAGCTTGAAATTCTACTTTGACTATCTGATATTTTTTTATCAAAACGTTTTATTTGCTGAATTTCTTGTTCCTTTTTAGAATATAAAGTATCTACCAACTTTACATAATCCTGGTAACTTTCTAATGCCTTTGTATAATCCCCAACAGTTGCATAAATTTCCGAGAGTTTACGAGTTGCGTCTTTTTGAATAATTAGGTCTTCTTTTTTATCAGCTTCTTCAATACTTTTCTTAAAAAAAGGAATGGCATCACTATATGCTTCTTTTTGAATATATGCATTCCCTATTTTATAATTAATCTTTTGAGAAGTAATAGAATCTACCAATGATTCTTTTTCATCAGATGCTATAACAATATCATCAGCTTCTTCTAAACTTTCTTTACGCAATTGTATTTCTTCGTCATACCTTTGTGATTTATTATAAAAATCTGCTACTTTTTGCTGTTCTTTTAAAGAACGCTTTTGGTTTTCTTTCGATGCCAATTTTAAAGAGTTTTTAAAATAACCATCTGCTTTTTGAATATTCCCTTGTGCCGCAAAAACTTCTGCCAATTTTGAATTTAGGTCAGTTATTTTAGGAGTTACATGGTCCTTCCTTGCTATTCCTAAAGCTTTACTATAACTAGCATTCGCTTTGCTATAGCTTTTAGTCGCCATAAATACATCTCCTAAACCTTCATACCCTTTTAGCTTCTCATAATTACTTAATTTTCCCTTTAAGCTTTCCTGATAACTCTTCTCACTTTCATCGTATTTCTTTGAAATAAATTCTGTTTTAGCTAATAATAATCGAACACTTGGTGTCTTTGTTTCATTTAAAGAAACTTTATAATTCTCTATAGCTAAATCGTATTGTTTCCAGTAAAAATAAACATCTGCCAGTTCTTTATACGCAGTCGCTCGTCTTCTTTTCGACGAGTCTTCTAGTAATATTTTCTCGATAAAAGATAAACTTTTATCAATATCCATTTTCTTGTAAAACCTTACAGAATCTATATTTTTCGGGTATAAATCAACCTTTTTACGACTATAAGAACTTAGTTTTGATTTTCTTTTCTTAATAAAACCTTTTACTAAAATTTTAATATCTTCATCGTCTTTAATTGTATAAAAAATAGTTTCAAAATCAGAGTGAGACACAACTAATTCGCTCTCCTCTCTAGCACTTACAATATATCTTCCTTCTATGTTTGAAAAATTAAAAACTCGACCGTTTACTTCTACAACCGCATTTTTAATCGGTTGATTCGTATTATCATCAATAACTTGAACCTTTACCGAAAAATCTTGAGAAAAAACCGAAGAAAAACTCAGTAATAATACTATAAATACTATTTGGAAAACTTTACTCATATTTTATTTATTACTGTAAACATACATACAAAAACCGAATTCAAAAAACAGGAAACCCTAAAATTAAAGGCAATTAAATACTAAAAAGTAGCTTTCACTCATTTTATTGACACTTTCACTCATTCATATTGTTCGTTTCCTCATTCTTGATTTTTTAAAAAGAAAGTTGGTAGTAGTTTTGAAACCATAAACAACAAGTTATGAAAGCTGTCCAAATTATTATCGTTCTATTTTTCTCTTCAATAGTTTTTAGTCAAACTATAAAAGACAACAAACCTTTTATTGAAGTAACAGGAAGAGCAGAATTAGAAATCAGTCCCGATGAAATCTATTTAGATATTCGCTTAAAAGAAAAAATTAAAAACGGAAAAAAAACAACTTTAGATGTCCTAGAGAACTCTCTAAAAAAAGAATTAGAAATCATTGGCATCCCAAAAGAAAGTTTATTTATTTCTGATATTAATTCTGTAATATCAAAAACTGGTTGGTGGACAAATGAAATTTTATCAATCGGGAAATACTCATTAAAAATCACTAATACTAAAAAATTGAAGAAAGTATTTAAGGCTTTTGAGAAACTTGAAATTACGGACGCTTATATCATCAAAGCGACTCATTCTAAATTAGCTTCCTTTAAAAAGAAAAATAGAATTGCTGCTATTAAGGCGGCAAAAGAAAAGGCTCGTTATTTATTGAATGCTATAAACGCTACTACAGGAAAACCTTTAAAAGTAAATGAAACTGAGCATCAATTACAAAACTTTGCTCAGTTAAATCATTTAAATACTTCCTCTGCTAGATATGAGAGTAGTGTTTCAAAAGTAAAAACATCTAATCAAGGTTTAGTGCAATTTGAGAATATCAAATTAACCTCCTCTATCTATGTTGTTTTTGAAATTAAATAAAATTACGATCAACCAAACTGTTAATTCATTAATAACTTAAAACAAAAATTATGAAAAACTATGCATTAAAAGTATTATTCCTTTTTACTTTTTTAATCTCAACAGTAAGTTACTCGACGAACCCTAAAAGTAAAACTAAAAAACAAATAACCAAAGTGGCTTTGTTATTAGATACTAGTAATAGTATGGACGGCCTTATAAATCAAGCAAAAGCTCAATTGTGGGAAATTATTAACGAATTATCACATGCCAAGTACGAAGGAACGACTCCTCGATTAGAAATAGCTTTGTACGAATACGGTAATGATAAACTTTCTTCAAAAGAAGGATACATTCGTCAAGTTTTACACTTTACTAGTGATTTAGATGACATCTCTGAGCATTTATTTTCTTTAACAACTAATGGGGGTAATGAGTTTTGTGGACAAGTAATTCAGACCTCATTAAACGAATTAGAATGGGGAGATAACAATCGTGATTTAAAAATGATTTTCATTGCAGGAAATGAACCTTTTACTCAAGGAAAATTGAATTATAGAGATGCGATTGCAAATGCCAAAGAAAAAGACATCACAATAAATACTATTTTTTGTGGTAATTATAGCCAAGGGGTTTCAGGAATGTGGCAAGACGGAGCAACTTATGGTGGTGGAGATTACATGACTATTAACCACAATAAAAACATTGTTCACATTGTAACGCCGTATGATACTGATATTATCATTCTGAATAAACGATTAAACAAAACCTATATTCATTACGGAAACTCTGGTTATTCAAAATACACAAATCAAGCTAAACAAGATTCCAATGCCGAAACTTTAGATGAAGTTGTCGTTGTAAAACGTGCAATTACAAAAAGTTCTAAATTATATAAAAATGCTGAATGGGATTTAGTAGACGCTTCCGAAGAAAAAGAAATTGATTATACTAAATTAAAGAAAAAGCAACTTCCGAAACATTTACAAAGCAAATCATCGAAAGAAATAAAAAAGTATGTAGCAACTAAACGTAAAGAACGAACTGATATTCAACAAAAAATTCAAGAATTAAATAACAAAAGAAAGCAATACGTTTCTAAAAAACAAGCTAAAAATGCCACTAAAAGCGATTTAGAAAGTGTTATGATTAAAGCTATAAAAAAACAAGCTAAAAAGAAAAACTACTCTTGGCAAAAATAGTTAATTAAGGATGTCTAAAATTTCGTCATTCCGAGTAAATTGAAGCAATTTCTATTTTATCTCTCTTAATTATGAGGTTACTTTAAAATTTCTCGTAATGACGTTTTTCCACTCAAAATAAGCACTTTTATTTTACCAATAAATTTTGACCTATGCTAATCTCATTTCCACTTAATCCATTCACTTTTTTTAGGGTTTTTACAGATATTTGATATCTCCTAGCGATTGAATACAGCGTATCTCCTTTTTGCACTTTATGCGATTCGGTTTTTGTTACATTAACTTTATTCGATTTTTTAGACCTCATTCTGTCATAAACAGTCAAGTTATATTTTTTAATAATCGAAATTAGTTTTTGCGGATACCGTTTATCTGTTGCATAACCTGCACGTCTTAATCCGTATGCCCATCCTTTATAATTTGCATGTCCTAATTTAAATAAACTAGCATAACGTTTTCGGGTAATTAAAAACTGAGAATGATCTTCGTACGATGTTTCTGGATATTTATATTTTCTAAAACATTCTCCTTTTTCATCATCATCATGAGTAACACTTTTCCCTTTCCAACCTCTGTGGCATTTTATTCCAAAATGATTGTTAGAGCGGATTGCTAAAGCACTTCTTCCACTTCCAGATTCTAACACCCCTTGTGCTAAAGTAATACTAGCAGGAATATTATATTCATGCATTTTCCTTACAGCAATAGGAGCAAATTTTTGAATATATGCTACTGTATTATTTCCATTTGTTTTTAATGGTTTTTTTACTTGTTCTAACTGAGGTAGTTCAGGATACACTTCTTCCTTTTCTTGGAGAACGACTTTTTTTCGGGTTTTAGTAACCACATTTTTATTTGAACCACAACTCGCTAAAAAAATTGTACAAATTGATATATATAAAACTGATTTTATTCTCATTAAACGTTTATTAACTCTTGATTCTTATTCTTTAATTTTTGGTTGACACCAGCTATTCCTTGTAAGCCACCTGTATGAATTGCTAAAATTTTGCTATTCTTTGGGAATTTATCATTCTTAATCATATCTATAATTCCAAACATCATTTTCCCTGTATAAATAGGATCTAATGAAACATTAGTTTGATTTCCAAAATCATTTATAAAACGGATTAAATCAACATTATATTTTCCATAACCACCAAAATGATATTCTGTTTGTAAATTCCAGCAATCATTCTTTTTTGCTAATAGCTGAATTTCCTTTGTTAAAAAGTCTCCTTTTAAAGCAGGGAATCCAATTACTTTTTGATGCTTTTTTACTGAATTTATTAATCCTGAAATTGTTCCTCCTGTTCCGATAGCACAACAAATATAATCGAATTTATTATCTTCTTCTGTTAAGATTTCTTCGCAGCCTTTTATAGCCAAATCATTGGTCCCTCCTTCCGGAATTAAATAAAAATTACCAAACTCCCTTTTCAACGTATTAATAAATTCTTCGGAAGTTTTATTTCGATAAGCCTCTCTTGAAACAAACTGAAATTGCATTCCGTTTTTATGTGCCTCTCTTAAGGTTGAATTACTTGCTAACGTTTTTTCTAAGTCTTTACCTAGTTCATCTCCGCGGATGATTCCGACAGTTTTAAAACCTATTAAATTACCTGCAACGGCTGTTGCTACAATATGATTAGAAAACGCGCCTCCAAAAGTTAGTAAAACTTCTTTTTGTTGATTTTTAGCCTCTGAAATATTATGTTTTAGTTTCCTGAATTTATTACCAGAAACAAACGGGTGAATTTTATCTTCTCGTTTTATAAACAACTCAACTTTTTTCTCTTCTAAAACGGGAAGAAAAACTTGTTGGTTTTCTGTTTTGAAAACCTGATTGAAAAAAGAGTGATAATTAGTACTCAAAACAGAAAATTTATTTTGGTAAAAATAGTAGAATTCTTAATTAAACTGTCATAATTCTAAACTTGATTTAACAACAAAAAAACACGTACTTCGCTAACTCTTAGCATAACGAATTGAAACTCGACATATCAATAAAATTAGCAATCATTAAGAAATGAAAATTAAATTGACAATTATTTTATTCTTGGGAATGATAATTCAAAGTTGCGTAAGTAATAAATATTTAAAATCAAAGATGTACCTTAATGGAACTTCCAATTTAGTTTTTTTTGAACCATCTGTTAGTGTCTATTCTGTAGGTGATCCATCTATCAAATTAATAGGTAGTAAATTCAAGCGCAAATTCAATGATAGTTTATCTCTAATATTAAAACAAAAAATTTATTCTATTATTAACAGAAACAAAGAGAACTATAGAATTAATCACGAAGTTATTTTAAAAAACAAAACTATTGAAACCAAAGTAAGGAAAGAATTGGCCGAGCTTTTTTATCAATGCATGACTAAGTTATCTATAAAGAAAATCGAATTTCCACATACAATTGACTCAATACTTGAGTCAAAAAATCAAAGGTTTGCTCTAGGCATTCGAAGTTTAGGTTTTAGTTATAAAGAAGAAAGTTTTGTGAAGAAAACCACAGTTGTTACTACTTCTATATTGACTTTAGGACTTGTGTCTACTCCTTCAATTAAAGATCAACTTTCATTTTATTCAATAATAATGGATTCAAAAACAAATAAGATAGCATACGCAAGAGGAACTCTAATAGATGAGAATTCTCCAACGGATTCAAATGTTATTAAAAAGCAATTGAATCAACTTTTTGAAGATAATACATATAAAAATTAAAACAATTGCTAACACCGTTTATAATTAATTCGTGTGAATTTCTCAACCGAAAATTCACACGAATTAATTATCACTTTTATCATAAAAATCAAATGCGAACACGTTAGCAAACAATTAAAAATTTGAAACCTGTTCTTCGATTTTTTCCCAATCAGCCATTAAGTTTTCTAAAGTTGCCTTTTTAGCTTTATATTTTTCAAAGAAATTAGGACGTGATGAAACTTCATCGTAGTTATTTGCGAGTTCTAAATCTATTTTAGCAATTTCAGCTTCTAAATCGGCAATATCTCTTTCCGTTTTAGAAAGTTTATTTTTAAGTTTCTTTAACTCTTTTTCTTGTTCTCTAGATAATTGATGTGCTTCTTTTTTATCGGTCGGTTTAGTAACTTTTACAACGGTTCTTTTTTCAGCCTCTCTAAGATTTTCCATCTTATGTTGCTCTAAGAAATAATCGATATCTCCTAAATATTCTTTAATTACTTTATCTTTAAATCCGTAAACTGTTGATGTTAATCCTTGTAAGAAATCTCTATCATGCGAAACAACTATTAGAGTTCCATCAAAGTTTTTTAATGCTGTTTTTAATACAGTTTTTGAGGCAATATCTAAGTGATTTGTTGGCTCATCCATAACCAACACGTTAAAAGGTGATAACAATAATTTACACAGTGCTAAACGGTTACGCTCCCCTCCTGATAATATTTTCGCTTTTTTATCTACAGCATCTCCACCAAATAAAAATGAGCCTAACATATCTCTAACGCGCATCCTGTTAGTATCTGAAGCGGCATCTTCCATAATTTCTAAAACCGTTTTCTCCGGTGGTAATTCTTCAGATTGATTTTGAGCAAAATACCCTATTTCAACATTATGCCCCAACTTCATGTTTCCGATAAACGGAATTTCACCAACCATCATTTTGGCTAAAGTAGACTTACCTTGTCCGTTTTGACCAACAAAAGCAATTTTACTGTTACGTTCAATCAATAAATCTACATTTTCTAAAACATGTTTATCTCCGTAACTTTTGCTTAAACCTTCCCCTTCAACAATAATTCTACCAGGTTCCTTAGAAATGTTAAAACGCACATTCATTGCAGCATTATCATCTCCATCAACTTCAATAAGCTGTACTTTATCTAATTGCTTCATTAACGATTGCGCCATCGAAGCTTTACTTGCTTTTGCTTTAAACTTATTAATTAAATGTTGTTTCTGCTTAATTTCCTTTTCTTGATTTTTTTGAGCTTGTAACTGCTTTTCTTTTATCTCTGCTCTTAATATTAAAAACTGAGAATATGGTTTTTTATAATCGTAAATCTGACCTAAAGAAATTTCTATAGTTCTGTTTGTTACATTATCCAAAAACATTTTATCATGCGATACCAATACAATTGCACCAGAATAAGATCTTAAAAAGTTCTCTAACCAAATGATAGACTCAATATCTAAGTGATTTGTTGGCTCATCTAGTAGTAAAATATCATTATCTTGTAATAATAATTTAGCTAATTCTATACGCATTCTCCATCCACCAGAAAAAGTACTGGTTAATTTATCGAAATCTTCACGTTGAAAACCTAAACCTTGTAAAATCTTCTCAGTATCTCCTTGATAATTATATCCTCCTAAAAGTTCGTATCGTTCAGTTAAATCAGTTAAATCAACAATTAACTGACTATATTCTTCACTTTCGTAATCAGTTCTTGTAGCTAGTTGATTATTAATATCTTCTAACTTTAACTCGATTTCTTTTATTTCTTCAAATGCTTGATATGCTTCTTCTAAAATTGTTCTTCCTTCTACAAAATCTATATCTTGACGCAAGAAACCCATACGAATATCTTTATCGAAAGCCATGGTACCACCACTTGTTTCAATGTCTTTAGAAAGCACTTTTAAAAGTGTAGATTTCCCAGCTCCATTCTTACCTATCAATCCAATTCTATCTCCTTTATTTAACTTAAAAGTGATTCCTGAAAACAAATCAGATCCCATAAAAGAGACTGATAAATTGTGTACGTTTAACATAAATTTTTGCGTAAATTTGAAAAGTGCAAAGCTACTTAAATTATGATTAAGAAAGGAACAAAGTTATATAGTGTTTTAAAAGGAAAATGTCCTCGTTGTCATGAGGGTGAATTCTTTAAGTATAGCATTAGTATTAACCCAAAAAAAGTAACTAAATTACACGACAATTGTCCGGAATGTAATTTAAAATACATGATGGAGCCCTCTTTTTTCTTTGGAGCTATGTATGTAAATTACGGATTGTCTGTTGCTTTATTTGTTGCAATATTTATTATAGCTAAAGTTATGTTTGGTTTAACAATACTACAAAGTTTTATTTCTATTATAATAGTTTCATTTCTATTAACCCCAATAAACCTACGTCTTTCACGTATTATTTGGATTAATATATTTATTGGTTACGATAAGAATCGTAAAGAATTAAAGATTGATAAATAGTTAATTATTAAATCTTTTTATATCGATTTCTTTATCTAACTCCTCATCTTTCTCTAAGTGATTAAATAAATTTTTAGCTATCGTCGGCCCAATCATAACTCCGCGCGTTCCTAATCCGTTTAAAACGACTAATTCTTTGTATTCTGGATGAACCCCAACCATTGGTCTTCTGTCATTTACTGTCGGTCTAATTCCCGCAGTGTGGCCTGTTACCGTATAAGGCACAGTAATTACCTTTTTAAGCTTCTCTATCAATTCTAGTTTTGCTTCTGGAGTTGGATTACACGTTTTATCCGTCCAATTAAAAGTTGCACCTACTTTATAATAATCATTCCCTAAAGGCATTACAAAAGCACTTGACTTCAATAAAAAATCAATTTTCAAATCAGGAGCATGTATTGTTATTGTTTCTCCTTTTGCCTCATTTAATGGTAAATGATTAAAAAATGGATTTTCAGTTATTCCAAATCCCTCACAAAAAACGATTCTATTTGCATTTATATTCTTGTAATTAATAATATCTTTAGAAACATTTAATTCAGCGTACTCAAAGGTTGACGCCATCAATCTATTTGAACTCTTAATATATTCTCTATAAGAATTCACTAGTAAAGCAGTATCTATTCTTCCTGTTCCTGTAAGTTCACCAAATCCTAAATCACCTATAACACCGTCAACTTTATCCTTACTAATTGCTGGGTTCATGTAATGAGACAGTGTTGGTTTGTCTAAAGCTAAAAACCAATTATTTTCATCTCCTATACTACCAAAAGCCTTTTTAATTGAGAATTTATAATCTAGTTTTACATGTAGTTTTTCCTCTAAACTTTTATAAAAAGGTAGCGCTGCTTCTATTTGTTGATGCCCATTCCAAACTGCATTAAATCGTTTTAGAATCACAGGGTTATAAACTCCACCTGCAACTAGAGAAGAGGTTTGTGAATTATTTTCAAAAACTACAAATGACTTATTTCCTTGTATTAACTGTTCAGAAAAAGCAATTCCTGCCAAACCTAGGCCAACAATAATATAATCTACATCAATATTCATGCTTCAAAAGTAGTATTTATTACAACAAAAAAGAGCTTGCGACGCAAGCTCTTTTTAATTTTATAAAAAATATGAATTAGTAATTCCACATATCCATTTCTCTGTCTCGAATTCCTTCTTTAATTCTATCAGCTTCTAATAATTGAAATAAAGAATTACCTCGAACATAATCTTTAATAGATCTATCTCCATAAATATTTTCTTCCTTTCTAACGGTAGAATTAAATCTTCTTGCATTTAACAAGTTGTCATATGACAATGGTTGTGCAGAATTTACTGGATTAAACACTTTAGATGCGTGTAATGTTTCTCTTGCATCTGGAAAAAACACCCAAAACAAAGCATATTCACCTTCACTATCATCTATTTCTTCAACACCTAAAACCTGAACATCTGGCCCCATTGGTGCTAAAGCCAACATACGATACTTTAATTCTCCTCCTCGTTTATCAAAATACCAAATACCTTTCAGTAAATAACCCTTAATATCAACAGATTGAATTGTGTAAATATCCTTATTACCATAACCATCATCTCGCTCATTATAAGTCAATTGTTTGATATCATCCATGTTCATTTTTGTAGTAAAATAAGAATCACTATACACTTCCGTAATTTCACCCTTACTAATACCTTTTAATAAGGTATCAAATAATGAACGTCTTGTCAAACCTGCATTCGTAGTATCAATTGGATAATAATAAGGTAAATTAATTTTTTGATTTAAATCAACATATTCCCACACCACTTTAGACCATAATACATCTCTATCACTAATATAGCCATAAGGAAGCGGTGTATCTTCATCTGAAGCAATTTGAGCTGCAGATTTATATCCAATCTCTTCAACCTTTTTTGAATTTAAGAGGTTAGCTTGTGCACTTACATA
>CBDTZS010000040.1:0-25445 GCA_965364955.1 uncultured Tenacibaculum sp.
ATTTAGATATCTCTACAGACTTATTTTCTATCGATATTCGTGAATGTTTACGTCATTTAGGAAATATTACTGGTGAATATGATGTTGACAAAGATATTCTTGGTCATATTTTTGGAAATTTCTGTATCGGTAAATAGATTTTCCTTTAGTGGTACTTTGTTTTCTTTTAGTCTAAAAAAGGCAAATAACGGAAAACAAAAATTCTATATATAAAACAAAAAGACAGCTATTTCTAGCTGTCTTTTTCTATTAAACCCTTCACTGTTTAATCCCATCCACTTCCTGGATCATCTAGATCACTTGGACTTTGTGCTTGAGCCTTTTGAGGACTTAATATCATATAAGTTCCTAAAGCTGTTAATGCGGTGTATTTACCATACTTACCTAACTTTTTTAATGCCTCTTCTCTTGTAATTAACTCGTCTTGATTCTTTATATTTTTTTTCATCTTCTCTTCAGATTATTTAATCATTATTTTCTTACTCTTTACTCCTAATTCTGAATTTACTCTTACAATGTAAATCCCAGTTTGTAAAGATGGAAGACTAACTGTATTATTTCCATTGCTTTCTACTGTTGTTTCGAAAACTGAAGCTCCTAGAATATTATACAACTTCACATTAAATTCTCCTGTTGCTAGTCCGTTAATGATTAAATTAGTATCGATTTTGTAAATTTCAACTTCATCGATATGTAAAACATTTTCTGGTAGTTTACTGTTTCTTGTTTGTAAATAAAAACGTCCTACTCCGTTTGTTTTCTCTGAAATTGTTACAGTATATCCTTTGCTCTCATTAAGTTTTGTAAACGTTTTTTGTTCTTTATCCTCTATAAAAACTTCAACTCCTTCTGGTAGATTTAATGCTTTTACTGAAAAGATTATTGTTATTCCTGCTTCTGATTTAATTCCAATAGGAATAATTGTTTTTTCTACATCTGTTGTTGATATTGACTGAATCGTAAAATCCTTTCCTGATTCATCACTTACCAATCTTGTGTACACATCAAATGAAGCTCTTGCGTAATTTCCTAAATCATAACCTGGATCTAACCCTGCTGTTGCTGTTTCAAAATACTTGATGTTTGTATCCACCGTAACATCTTCTGAGGTTGCTAAGAATTGAATACTTGACAATAATTTTCCGCCTCTAGCAAAAGTTCCTCCAGTTGCTGGTTGTGCTTTTCTTTCTGATTCGCTAAATGTTAAAGTTGAAACTGCTGCTGTTGTTTTCACAAAGAAACCTTGACCTGGTGATAAAGAAGCTTCTGAGCTTACTAATGATTTTCCTACGTATTTATCTTGTGCATTGTCCCAAACATATATTCCTACATTCGTTGGATCAAACTTTGCAAGATTATCGTTGATGAAATTTGTTCCTGCATTTTCATTAATTGGTAAAAATGCAGTATACGGATTTCCAATAGCATTCCATTCTGATGCGGTTACTGTTTTAGTTGCATCAGTAATTTTTACTGTTCCTGTAAAAGATACATTTCCGTCTGTTCCTCTAGACATTGCATAACTTCTTCCTTTTTCAAAAGTCTCACTTGGATTAGCTGCTAAATAATCTACATCGTAGTATACCCATTTCGATCCCGCTACTTTGCTGTCATCATAATAACCAATCGCATATCTATTTGGAGTTGTTGATGTATTTTTACGGATATCGTTTGCTGTATTATCTGCAAATTCTTTAATACTTTGCCCTGAAACTGGTGCAGAAACAAGACTCCATTTGTTTGATAATAAACCTCCTCTTTCGTAGGTTACATTTCCTGTTACCGTTCCGTTTGCTAATAATGCTCCACTAGTACTTGCTGTAGACGTTATATTGAAAGTCCCATTATTAATAAAATCTCCATCAACTGTTACTGAACCATCTTCTGAAATAGCAAATGATGATGAAGCTTCAACGGTTAAATCATTTATCTGCACTGCTGTAGTGATACTTGGTGTTGTTGCTACATTTGGCACGATAATATCATCTGTTATAACTGGTGTTGCTCCACTATCCCAATTACCATCAGTTGCCCATGAAGAACTTAAGTCTCCATCCCAAACGATTTCATTAATTCTTGATGCTCCTGTTGAATCAACAGCTAATCCAAAAATTTGGACTCCTGGTACATTAACACAATCTTCAGCATCAAACGGACCTCCTCCTGCTGATCCACAAGCTGTAAAGAACGTATCAGTTGCATCATTTTTTGATACATCAAAGTTCACCATCGGGTCTTCATTTACATCTGTATATTTTATCTTAATATGAAACAGTTTTGTAGGTATAGAAGTTACATTATTAGCTGCAAAAGTACTTGATGAAAAAGTTTGTGTAAATGCTACTGAAACTATCAAATCAGTATTATCATTTACTATAAAACCTGAATAAATCTTTGCTGCACTTGCTACATCTACTCCTTGCCCACAAATATAGCCCTCGCCATCTGGAGCTGTAAATTCTATTCCGTTATTGGCATCTACATTGTCTCCAAAAGCTGCTGTATTATAATTAAAATAAAGCTGACCTGTACCTAGTTTAAAATCGACTGTAGATGAGATGTAAATATCAGCTTCATAATAATCAAGCATTCCTACATTAGTATTATGCGCATTCACAAACGTAAAGTTTAAATCTTGTCCTAATACTATTGTACTGATAAACAATAGCAGGATTAATGGTAGTTTTTTTTTCATTTTTTTTTGTATTAATCTTTTAAATTAAGTAACCAAATACTCCCTGACCCCTTAAAATTATGGCTAATCTTAAATTCAGTGGAGCATTGGTTACTAAGGGATTTATTATATTTTTTGAATATTTACAATGCGCATTGATATTCCGTTGAATGTTTTTTCCATTTTTATTTTGGTTAACCAAAATAAACTGCCGCGATAATAAAGCGGGAAGTATAAAAACTTCTTTATCTCTCTTCTAACTCTAAAACTCTTGCTCTTACTTAATAGTTTCATCCTCTTAGTTTTTAAAATTGTTGCCCCTTACCGACATTCTTATTTATAATATTATTGATATCTATAGTTTGTATCTCCCCATTCATATCCATATCTGCTTTATGATAGCCTGAAGATCCTAAAACTGATATTACAGCACTAGTATCAATGGTTTGAATTTGCCCATTACCATCATAATCACCTGATGGCATTGCATAAATACTATTCCCCATATCTATTACTGCATTTACACCTCCAGTAACAGTACTTGCACTATTACTAAAATCTATCGTTGTTAAACTTGCTGATAACGAAACAACAGTTGCACTTTTAATACTAATATGGTTACGATGATTTATAACTACATTGTAATTATCTTCAGGACTATTAAATCTTAAAGGAGAAATACCATCTACTCTTACAATATCTCCATCACGTTGTAATAATGCTGATTGTGATGCTATTATTGAATCGTCAGTTGCATCTCTTAATTCCACCCAAACCCAATCTACAACAGCATCGTTTCCTATAGTATTAAAAACAGTTGTAGTACAAATTAAGTTATCAGTATATGGGCTTGTTGTTGGTATATTTCCTCCAACTCGTAAATCATCTCGCATTAAAGCTTCTTCTCCTGCATTTGGATTTAAAGCGGCTCCTTGTAAATATACTTTTGGACTTAATAAAACATCACATTGTTTATCACCATCTGTAATTATCCATCCATGAGTGTCTATTAAATCTTGTCTTTGTGCATCAGATAAACAATAATTACTGTTACCTCCACTAAAAGTGATGCCTTGAGGTATTCTAATTTCTCCTGCTTCTAAAGTTGCCCAACCAATTAATGTTGCATCATAGTTCTCTGTAGACAATGTAGTTCCAGAGAACATGTTAGTTGCATTAGTTACATTAGTGTTAAGTAAACTAGAAATATCCCAACTTGCTAAAGACTGATTAAAACTAGTAGCGTTTTGAAACATTCCATTAAATTTAATAACTTTAGAAACGTCCCAATTACTCAAAGGTTGATTAAATTTTACTGCATTCTGAAACATTGCCCCTAAGTTTGATATATTACTTATATCCCAATCGTTGAAAATTTCGTTTCCAATTAAATTTGAGCATCCAAAAAACATCGAGCCAATATGACCTACATTAGATAAATCTGGTACATCTGTAGCTACTACATCTAAATTACTACAGTTTCTAAATGCTCTAAACATAGAGCTCCATTTATTATTACCCCATTGTTCAACGGTTAGTATTTTAGCCTTATCACTACTGTTTTCAAAATAAATTCTTGGAAAAGTACCAGATGTAATTGAAACGGTATAAGTTCCTGCAACAGCATAAGTATGGGTAGCATCTCCTGTAATATTTGTATCATTAGTATCATCTCCCCAATCTACCGAATAGTTATAACCTCCACCTGAAGTTGGTATTGTAATGCTCTCGTTTGCTGTAGTTATTTTCCATGTTGTAATAAAGAAATCTTTACAAGATCCATTACCTGTTATAGTCCAACTATGAGTTGTCTCTAATTTATTCAATGCATCTTCACCCGCACAATATTTACTATTTCCAGCACTAAAAACAATATTTGTAGGTATTTGAGTTTCTCCAGTATCTAGTGTACTCCACCCCATTAATAAGGCATCATAGTTTGTTACAGAAAGTTCCACATCTGTAAACATAAAACTTGCATTTGTTAAGGCACTAATATCCCATACACCAATATTTTGATCAAAAGAAGTAGTACCAGCAAACATTTCATACATATTTGTCACTTTACCCACATCCCAATTACCAATATCTTGATTAAAAGACGAGGCATTTCTAAACATAGTATCAGTTTCTAAAACATTGGTAAGAATCCAATTAGAAATATCTTGATTAAATTCTGTGGCATTATAAAATACACCAGACATATCTGTTACTTCACTAACATTCCAACCTCCAATATTTTGGTTAAAATCTACAGCTCCCCAAAACATATTTTCCATGTTTTTCAATTTCTCAACATTCCATCCAGAAATATTTCCGTTAAAAGATGTTGCAGAATGAAACATACTTTTCATGCTAATAACTTTCCCAACATTCCAACTATTTAAATCTTGATTAAAAGAAGTAGACACCAAAAACATCCCAAACATATCAGTAACGTTACTCACATTCCAACCACCTATATTGGCGTTAAAATTAGATGTTGATTCAAACATTTCCTTCATTGTTTCAATCGTAATCATATTCCAATTATTCATACTTTCATTTCCCGTAAAAGCTTCACAACCATTAAACATAAAACTGGTGTCTTTAACTAAAGTTAAATCTGGATTATCTGTAGCTAATAATTGTACATTTGAGCACTTTAAAAATGCAGTTCCCATTGATTTCCACTCAATATTCCCCCACTTATTAATAGACTGTAACTTTGCTGCATTAGAGCTATCAACTCCAAGGAAAAAGTTATTATTTCCTTGTTTAAGTTGTGGAAATTCTCCTATAATTTTTACTGTATAATCACCTAAAGCAAGATACTCGTGTGTAATATCTCCTGTAACATTATAATCTGTTTGACCATCACCCCAAATAATATCATAATTATAAGTGTATTCATTAGAATTCGTATAAATTGTTATAGATTCATTTGCTGTTCTAGTTTTCCAAGTTGTTTCAAAACCATTATCTACTCCATTACATACACTTGGAGGAGCTAAACCTTCATCAATTATTGTCCATCCATAACCTGTTGGTACTGGTAATGCATTTATAAGTAAGTTTCTAGCATCCTCTCCAGCACAATATTTACTGTAACCTCCATGAAATGTTATGCCTGAAGGTATTTGAATTTCTCCTGTTTCTAGCGTACTCCAACCTATTAAGGTTGCATCATAATTTGCTGTAGATAGTCCTGAACCACCTCTGAACATATTACTTGCAGTTGTTAAAGCACTAATATCCCATGTACCTAAATTTTGATCAAAATCTGTGGCACCATAAAACATTAAAGACATACTAGTCACTTTGCTAACATTCCATGCACCTATATTTTGGTTAAAATTTGTGGCATTATAAAACATATATTCCATATTAGGCACTTTACCAACATTCCATGCGCCTATATTTCGGTTAAAATCGGAAGCTTCAAAAAACATACTTTCCATATTATTCACGTTCTCTACATTCCATCCAGAAATATCTCCATTGAAATCGGTTGCCGAAGCAAACATGCCACTCATGTTAGTAACATTCTCAACATTCCAAGCATTTAGATCTTGATTAAAACTATTTGAAGAAAAGAATAAACTAGACATATTAGTAACATTACTTACATTCCAACCGCCTATAATGGCATTAAAATTAAGTGCTTGATAAAACATTGTTCTTATTGTATTAACCGCAGTCATATCCCAACTATCCATGCTATCATTTCCTGTAAAAGCAGTACATCCATAAAACATAGAAGTGGTAGATTTTACCAGCGATAAATCAGGAATATCAATAGCATTTAACTGTAAATTTGAACACAGTGCGAAGGTGTATTCCATGGATTGCCATTCTATGGTTCCCCATTCATCTATAGATTGCAGTTTGTTAGCATTGGTTGAATCTGAAAATAAGTTAGATGCTGACATATATGGGAATGCTCCAATAATTTTAACTACATAATCATCTGACGTAAGGTATTGGTGCGTAATATCTCCTGTAACATTAAAATCAGTTTGTCCATCACCCCAAATAATGTCATATTTATAAGTGTATTCATTAGGATTTGTATAAATTGTTATAGATTCATCTGGTGATGTAGTTTTCCAAGTTGTTTCAAAACCATCATCCACACCATTACATATACTTGGAGATTCCATATCTCCATCTTCAACTGTCCAACCATAACCAGTTGGTGCTGGTAATATATTTGTAAGTAAGTTTCTTGCATCTTCTCCTGCACAATATTTACTATTTCCTCCTGCAAAAATAATACCTGTAGGTATTTGAGTTTCTCCTGCATCTAATGTACTCCACCCCATTAATGTTGTATCATAATTAGCTGTAGATAATTCTGAATCTTCAAACATTCTAGACATAGTAGTAACATCACCAATATCCCAACCCCCAATGCTTTGATCAAAATTTGAATTTCTAAACATCTGATCCATACGGGTTACAGTACTTACATCCCAGTCATCAATATTTTGATTAAAATTAGAATATGCAAACATGGCTTTCATTGTAAGAACTTTGCTAAACACCCAGTTGTTTAGAGGTTGGTTAAATTCGTAAGTACTTGAAAACATACCTGTCATATCTTCTACATTGCTAACAATCCAATTATTTAAAGGCTCATTAAACTCTCTTGCATCAGTAAACATCTCTGACATATCTTTAATCATACTAACATCCCAAGTATTTAAATTACCACTCAAAACCCAAGCTTTTCTAAACATTTTCTTGGTAGATATTACGTTAGATAAATCAGGAATATCAGTTGCTAATATTTTTAACTTAGTACACTGTTCAAAAGCACTTTCCATAGATTGCCATTCAATAGTACCCCAATGGTTTATGAAAAGTAATTTACTTGCATTCGCAAAATTATCATCTTGACTTAATTGTGGAAAATCACCTAGAATTTTAACAGAATAATCTCCACTGTTTTTATATTCGTGTGATATATTTCCTGTAACATTAAAGTCTGCTTCTCCATCACCCCAAATAATAGTGTAATCATAACCTGTAGGATAATCAGTTGTATTGGTAAAGATTGTTATAGACTCATCTGCTAATTTTGTTCTCCATGTAGTTGCAAAAGCATCGTCAAAACAAGTATCTAAATTAATTGTTGTACTACAAGAATCAGAAGTTCCACAATCATCAAAAGCGAATAACTCTTGTGTTAACTGGCAAACATTAGGGTCTGGTTCAATAGACGCTAATGTAGAAATGATTGGTGAACCACTCCAAGTAAGCGTTAATTGAGCTGCTTGAGTTAAATCGATATTATTCTTAATTAAAGAATATCCATAATACACCTTATTAGCCTCTAAAAGTAAAGATTCAGTACGTTGATCATTAGCTGGCGTGAACACACCACCAATACTTTCACTATAATAAATTGGTATATTATCTTCATCAAAGAAAAGAAAAGTTGTAAGTTTATTTGATGCGTATGTAAATTCTCGTGTTTCTGTGGTTGTAGACATGAAAACCATCCTCTTAAAATAATAAGTATCTCCATATTCATCCTTTATAGTCGACGAGTTTGAAGTAAGGGTTTCTTGAATTGTATTCGTTGAAAACCCTGTATATCCAATAGAACCTTCAGTTATATCTTGAGGGTATATTTTGCCATTATTTTCGGCAATAAGAGCTGAAGATACATAAGCAGAATTACAAACAGCATCTGCTGCTACAGAGTTTGTAACTGATATTGTTGCTGAACAGCTATCCATATTACCTGAATCATCAAAAGCATATAAGGTTTGGTTAGCAGTACCAATATCATTACAATTAAAACTTAAGAAAGCTTCAGTTGTTATGAAATCTTGCCCACCAAGGCTAAATTTAAAATCTGCTGTAATTCCATGATTTTTAGCACTAATTTCAACAAAATAGGTTTTGTTGGCTACCAAATTAAATTCGGCAGGGCCATCATTTGGACTACCATCACCATTAAATAGCGTAAAACTGTTAGATATATAACCTGGATTACTTTTGTTTCCATCACCAGTCATTAATATTGGTCTTTGGTCATATAATGACAAATAGAAATTATCATCAGATGGGGAAGATGTAGTACCAGAAACACTTAATTCAAAGAACCCATCATTTAGCACTTTAAAAGCGTAAACCTGAACATAATGTATATCTAACCCTCCTCCTTCATAAATATCTTTAGAACCATCAAGTGTGGTTTTACCTGATATAGAACTTGCAAGAAACCCTAAATTCACAGCACCTGAATTATCTGTAGATCCATTATCTAAATCTATGGGAGATATACCAGTTGTATTTGCAATATCGACTGTAATGTTTTGACATGTTGCTACTGGATTAAAAGTATCTTTTACTGTTACATACAAAGAACAAGTTCTGCTATTACCAGATGCATCCGTAGCTTTAACTTCATTAAAAGTTGTACCTATTGGGAATATACTTCCACTAGATAAGCCCGTAACTTGTGTAATTATAAGATCAGAAGAATCAGTACAATTATCTGAGAAGTCGTTTGTATAATTTACAACAACTCCTTCACCTGTAGCACTGTTATCAACCTGAATATTATCTATACAAGTAACTGTAGGCACTTCATTATCTTCTACAGTATAGGTAAAACTACAAGTAGTCGTTTCTCCTAAATCGTTTGTGGCAGCAAACTCCATAATGGTATCTCCGACCGGAAACTCGCTTCCAGATGACAACCCTTTGGTTTGTGTTACAATTGCTCCACAAGAAGTGTTTGTTAATGTTGGTATAGTAAAAGTAATAGCAGCAGTACAACTATTAGCATCTACCGAAAACTTTTCATTAGATGGGCAAGCATCAAATGCTAAAGCAGTTTTTGTTACCGTAATAGTAGAAGTGCAACTACTTGTATTACCACTACTATCTTCTAATAATAATTCAACAGGATACGCTCCTGGATTACAACTAAAGTTAAGGTTTGTACCATTAACAACTATATTACCATTATATGGCGCTACTGTTTTACCTGGTGTGTTTGA
Source organism: uncultured Tenacibaculum sp. (assembly GCA_965364955.1). Lineage (GTDB taxonomy): Bacteria > Bacteroidota > Bacteroidia > Flavobacteriales > Flavobacteriaceae > Polaribacter. Next base: position 9,673 of record CBDTZS010000040.1, read on the forward strand.
TGTAATATCAAAATAATAAGTTTTACCAGCAATTAAATTATAAAATTGAGTTCCACTTTTAAAAGAACCATCATTATTTCTAGCCGTATATCCTTCGTATTCTGTTCTACTTGTAAAATGTCCACTATCCCTAACCGGTACATCATTCCATAAACTCATAATGCTTCCGTGATTATCACCACTTTCTCCTGTCAATTTAAATTCATACTGATTAGTAGTTGGAGCTACAAATGAATAACTTTTAACATAATAGATTGCGCTATTACCTAATAAATGGTCAATCGTATCACTTGTAGTTATTGAACCACTATAACTCATCACACTTAATGATGTAGAGGTTATTGTACAATTATCTGATGATCCATTATTTATTTGATTAATATTAACTGTACCTAAACCACTTTCATCTAAAACTAAATTAACGTCTTTACAGGCAGCTTTTGGGTTTTGATTATCTATTACTGTTACTGTAAAAGATTTTGTAGTAGTATTACCTGCAGTATCTGTATATGAGAAAGTATTTACAGTGGCTCCCAGAGGAAATGGTCCTGTACCAGAAATTCCAGTCATTGGTGTTGTAATAAGTCCTGGGCAATTATCAGATGATGTTGGAGTATACGCATCAATAAACGCTTTACAACTATCCGTCAAGTAAATTGTTTGATCTTCAGGAATTCCTGAAACGGTAGGGAAAACTATATCTTGAGATGTTACTGTAAATGAACAATCTGTATATAATCCTGAACCATCTGTTGCTCGATAGGTTACCGTTGTTGTTTGATTAATTGGGAATGTTTGTCCACTTTCGAAACCAGCAATACGCTCTATCGTTAAACCACACAGGCTTTCAGTATTATCGGTAAATGTTGGTATGTCGTACATTACTGCATTTCCACAATTGTTAATCACAATATCTGAAGGACACGTAAGATTTACTGGAGCAATATTATCTTTAACCGTTACTGTTGATTGACATGAAGCTCCATTACCAGCATTATCTAAAACGCCTAAAGTTACCGTATTAGCCCCTAAATTATTACAATTAAAAGTCTCTTGAGAAAGGTTATATGAGGTTCCTCCAGAAGAACCGTTATTTATTTGTGTGTGAGATAAATTTGCGTTTCCGTTTGCATCTAAATATATAGTAGCGTTTTTACATCTAGCTACCGGAGGAATTTTATCGGTATAATGTACTTGAAATTTTAAATCATCGTCAGAATCATTGTACCAAAAATTACCAGATCTTTCTTTTAAATCACCATCAGTATATGTTTGATTATTATCTTGATAACTAAAAGTTGTTCTACCATTTGTTTCCAAAAGCATAAACGTATAAACTTGTCCGCTTACAACAGCCATAGGTGCCGATAACACAATAGTCTGTTCCGTTTCGCCTGAACTTGTATTCCAATTAAAATTCTGTAGATGTAGTATGGGTAAATTTAGATCTGCACCTTGGTGAAAATTATTAAAAGTACCCTCGTAAATTTTTAGTGTCCCATTTATGTTTTGAGACACACCATTGGTCCAAACACGTAAGCTTAATAAGTTTCCATTACAAGTCGCTTTAAATGACTGCCCATGATCTCCTACTACTGTTACATTATTAGAAGAGTTCTGATAAATATTGTCTGCAGCAACACATGTTTGTGCGTTCGTAAATTGTGATACAAAAAATGTAAAAAAGAATAGTAAGAGATACCTCATCATTATCGTGTGTTAAATACACACGCAATGTATAATGAATAGTGGTTCTATGTAATAAGCAGAAACACGTATTATATACGTGGTAACACGTACGAATGACTGAAAAATCACTTTTAAGAAATCATTTTAAAGAAAATTAAAGGTCAAGTATCACACCTTTATTCATTAATGCCCATACTGTTACAGCATTAGTACCTCCCTGAATTTCAAGCTTATTAATTATGTTAGATCTATGTTTCTCTACTGTTCTTACCGAAACACCTAAGACTTCTGCTAATTCGGTATTAGAACGTCCTTGTGCTATTATTTTTAAAATCGTTACTTCGGAAGGAGTTAATAACTTTATCTTTTTTATTTCGTCTTTTACGTTTTCTAAAGAACCACTATCAAAAGATGAACTAAAGTATTCTTTACCATTTAAAACAGCATCTATACAGCGTTCAATTTCAAAAAAACTATCTTCTTTTAACAAGTAACCGTTAATTTGTAATGTTTTTGCTTGCGTTATATAATCTGCTTCCTTATGAAAAGACAACATTATAAATTTTGTTTTAGTACCTTTTTCTTTAGCCATTTTCACGACTTCAAAACCAGTTAACAAAGGCATATCAATATCTAACAGTGCAATTGTTGGAGAAAATTTTAAGATTAACTCTAATGCTTGCATACCATTTACAGCATGCCCAATAACAGTGTAATTGTTCAGCGTTAATTCTTCTTTCAACCCTTTTAAAAGCATAGGGTGATCGTCAGCAATAATTAGTGAGAAGTCTTTTTTGGTCATTATAATACGGGGGTTATTAATTGCATCGTTGTTCCTTTATCTTTCTTACTATTAACTAGTAATTTAGACTTAATTATTTTTGCACGCTCAAAAAGTGTTTTCATACCTAAACTAGAATTTGAATCTAACTTTTCGGAAAACTCAAAACCAATACCATTATCTTTTATTTCTGTTTCTATAAAATTATTCTTTTTTACAATAGATATTGAAACCGATTTTGCATCGGCATGCTTAACAATGTTATTTAAAACTTCTTGAATGATGCGATATAAATGTAATGCATTTTGATTAGATAATGACTCATCTATGTTGTCAATCTCAACCATAAAAAACAAGTTAGTATTCTCATCAACTTCGTTTATCATAGATTGTATACTAGCGGTTATACCTAAACGTTCAAAAGTTGCTGGATATAGCCCTCTTGAAATGCCTCGTAACTCTTCCAACGTATTTTTTGCTAAATCATCAATAGCCTCATTTTCAAATGATTTCACTTTTTTCGTTAGCAACATTAATTTCTGCCCCACACTATCGTGTAAATCTCTTGCTACTTGCGTTCGTTGGTCTTCTTGATTTTTTATTAACTCCTGAGAAAACAACTCTTGATTTTGTTTTTCTTTTCGAGTAAAGCTTCTTGAACGAAGTAAATAGAGAACAGCAAAACTAAATAACAAACCAAAACCACCAAATAACAACCATTGATTTTTTAATTTATTTTCTTGATCTAACAACCCTATTTCAGATACTTGCTCTGAAATTTTAAAATCACGCTTTTCTGTTTCGTACAGGGTTTGGTAATAAGATAAGGCTTGCCCCTTTTTAACACTGTTAATAGAATCTCTTAAGGTTACAAAATCAATATAGTGTTTATAGGATGCATCTGTGTTTCCTAGGGCTTTATATATTCGAGATAAGCGTTCATCCATATAATAGATACCCCAAGTATCTGAGGTGCTTTTGTGATCATTCAAAACCCATTTAGATTCTTTAAGTGCTTTATTAAAATCCTTAGTAGCAATATAGTAATTTGCTAATGCAGTTCTATAATGATTTTCGAAAGGTATAGGCGTTATTTGCGCATATCTATTTTGAATTTTAGCAAAAAAATATTTAGCCTTATTAAGGCTATCAGTTTCAGAATATGCGCTTAACAAACCATAAAAAATCACAGGATCAATGCCTTGTTTATAATTAGGTTCAGTAACATGATTATAAGCTTCCATCAAATAGGCAATTCTTTGTTCTTGGTTTCCTGCAATATCTTGTTCTAGAGCTGCATTATACAAATTAGAAACTAAAGATTGATGACTAATAGAAACCTTAGAAGGGTCTTTATGTATATGATTGCCAATTGCAATAATTTCATCACGCTCTTTTTTGGATTCCTCTAAAAAGCCAATTTTAGTATATAAGGTTGCTAGTTCATTTCTTGAAAAGAGTAGATTAACAGTGTCCTTTTCTCTTTGAAATATTTGTGCGGTTTCTGTAAGTATTTTGGATGCTGATACATAATCTCCAGTAGTAGAAAAAATTGCAGATTTATAAGCTCTTGCTAAGGCATAGGCTATGGAGTCATTATCCTTTAAAGCGTACGTTTCTGCTTTTTCATACAAGCTTTCAGATTCAGCAATTTTTCCAGAAAAATAATAACTATCTCCTCCATTTCTGTATAATTGTGCTAATAATCCATAATCTTCGGTAACAATATCTTTCTTTTGAAAAGCATCAAATACCTCTACTCCTTTTTTAGGAGTCCAGACTCTATTCGCATAATAAAAAATAAGATCTGAAGTTCGTTGTAAAGCTACGCGTGTCGAATCTATTTCAAATGCATAATCTATATAAACATTAAGTATAGAGTCATATTTGAGTTCTCGTTTTTCATAGGTTAACCTATATAAACTATCTAGTAATTTTAGTTTTTCTGTTTTTTCTGTTGCTTTAATTTTTTGTTTTAAATTATTAACTGATTCTTTTAAATCTTTTTTTTGACTAAAAGTTATTGAGCACCAAAAAACACTTAGCATTAAGCATATAAAATATTTTTTCTCTCTAAAATAAAAATCTTTTATTTCTATCATTTATTATTTTACTAAAAGAATTATTCTATTTTATAATTCGGCATAAATATAAGAGGTTTAAATTAGATAATAAACTATCATTTTTAGAACATCTTTATTATCCTTTCTTTAAAAAAACACTTCTTGATACTTTTTTTTAGTTTTATCTTGTACAATCATTAATAAATGAAAGAATAACAGAGCTCTGTTTGTAAAAAAAAATAAAAGTCGATATTATATCTTCAAAAACAAAAGAAACTAAAAGAAACTAAAAGAAAGAATAATCTTCCACCATTACTACACCCCAAACCCCTACAAGTACTTATTTCACTATGCTTATCACTTTCTGTATCGGTAAATAGATTTCCTTTAGTAGTACTTTGTATTCTTTTAGTCTAAAAAAGGAAGGTAAAAAAAATGGAATTGTAAGTTAATATCAAATAAAAAAGCCATATATATTGTATGGTTTTTTTATTTGATATAGTGAAACTTTATTACTCAACTATCATTTTTTTACTATCAATATATTGTCCTCCTATGTACAATGTATAATGATACATTCCTGAACTATAGTCTGATGAATTAACAGAAATCATATGTTCTCCTTTTTGAGTTAATTCAACAGAATTAATAATTTGCCCTAAATTATTACTAAAAACAATTGTAGCTGCTACTGCATCTTGTGGTAAATAATACTTTATTATTGAGCTACCGTCCCACGGGTTTGGTAAATTTTGATGTAATACAGCCTTCATTATCCCTAAATTAGGTAGCTCATTACAACTACAAGATTCTAAAAGAGTAACTCTATTTTCTAAATCAGCTAATAAAGGTGATAAATCTACTGAAACGGATGTCCCGTTTTCAATTTCTATGTCAACAATTGTACCTGTTAGTGTTGCTGATGTCAAATCTTGCCCATCAGTATTTACATAATTTGATAAATCAACTGTATTTGCTCCTCCAGAAATACTTAAAACATTGGCCGTTAATGATAAATCTTGACTATCTGTTCCTGTTCCATCTTGTAAAACAGATAAATCAACAGTAGTTCCATCATTTGTTAAACTTAAGGTTGTGCCTGATAATGATAAATCTTGAGCATCGGTATTATCTAAATATCCTGATAAATCAACCGTAGTGCTATCGTTCGTTAAGCTTAAAGTTGTTCCCGATAATGATAAGTCTTGATTATCAGTTCCTGTACCATCCTGTAAAACAGATAAATCAACAGCTGTTCCATCGTTTGTTAAACTTAAGGTTGTGCCTGTTAATGATAAATTCTGTGCATCTGTATTGTCTAAATATCCTGATAAATCAACCGTAGTGCCATCGTTCGTTAAGCTTAAAGTATTTGCTGCTAATGACAAGTCTTGTGCATCTGTTCCTGTTCCATCTTGTAAAACAGATAAATCAACCGTAGTTCCGTCATTTGTTAAACTTAAGGTTGTGCCAGATAATGATAAATCTTGAGTATCCGTATTGTCTAAATATCCTGATAAGTCAACAGTAGTTCCGTCGTTGGTTAAACTTAAGGTGTTTGTTACTAATGTCAAATCTTGACTATCAGTTCCTATTCCATCTTGTAAAACAGATAAATCAACAGCAGTTCCATCGTTTGTTAAACTTAAAATTGTACCTGATAATGATAAATCTTGTGCATCTGTATTATCTAAATATCCTGATAAATCAACTGTAGTTCCATCGTTTGTTAAACTTAAAGTGTTTGTAGATAATGATAAATCTTGAGCATCTGTGTTGTCCAAATATCCTGATAAATCTACTGTAGTACCATCATTTGTTAAACTTAATGTGTTTGTTGTTAACGATAAATCTTGTGCATCTGTTCCTGTTCCATCTTGTAATGAAGATAAATCAACTCCTGTTCCATTAGAAATATTTAAAGTTGTTCCCGATAATGATAAATCTTGAGCATCTGTATTGTCTAAATACCCTGATAAATCGACAGTTGTTCCGTCATTTGTTAAACTTAAGGTGTTTGTTGTTAGTGTCAAATCTTGACTATCTGTTCCTATTCCATCCTGTAAAACAGATAAGTCAACCGCAGTTCCATCGTTTGTTAAACTTAAGGTTGTACCCGATAATGATAAATCCTGTGCATCTGTATTGTCTAAATATCCTGATAAATCAACAGGAGTCCCATCATTTGTTAGGCTTAAAGTGTTTGCGGCTAATGACAAGTCTTGAGTATCGGTTCCTGTTCCATCTTGTAATGAAGACAAATCAACTCCTGTTCCATTAGAAATATTTAAAGTTGTTCCCGATAATGATAAGTTTTGAGTATCCGTATTATCTAAATATCCTGATAAATCAACCGTTGATCCATCATTTGTTAAACTTAACGTTGTGCCCATTAATGATAAATCCTGTGAATCGGTATTATCTAAATACCCTGATAAATCAACAGTAGTTCCATCGTTTGTTAAACTTAAAATTGTACCTGATAATGATAAATCTTGTGCATCTGTATTATCTAAATATCCTGATAAATCAACTGTAGTTCCATCGTTTGTTAAGCTTAAAGTGTTTGTTGTTAATGATAAGTCTTGAGCATCTGTATTGTCCAAATATCCTGATAAGTCAACAGTAGTTCCGTCGTTGGTTAAACTTAAGGTGTTTGTTACTAATGTCAAATCTTGATTATCGGTTCCTGTTCCGTCTTGTAATGAAGACAAATTAACTCCCGTTCCATTAGAAATATTTAAAGTTGTACCAGATAATGACAAATCTTGAGCATCTGTATTATCTAAATATCCTGATAAATCAACAGTTGATCCATCATTTGTTAAGCTTAAGGTGTTTGTTGTTAATGACAAATCTTGAGTATCCGTATTATCTAAATATCCTGATAAATCAACAGTGGTTCCATCATTCGTTAAGCTTAAAGTGTTTGTTGTTAATGATAAGTCTTGAGCATCTGTATTGTCCAAATATCCTGATAAGTCAACAGTAGTTCCGTCGTTGGTTAAACTTAAGGTGTTTGTTACTAATGTCAAATCTTGATTATCGGTTCCTGTTCCGTCTTGTAATGAAGACAAATTAACTCCCGTTCCATTAGAAATATTTAAAGTTGTACCAGATAATGACAAATCTTGAGCATCTGTATTATCTAAATATCCAGATAAGTCAACAGTAGTTCCATCATTTGTTAAGCTTAAGGTGTTTGTTACTAATGATAAATCTTGGGCATCTGTATTATCTAAATATCCTGATAAATCAACTGTAGTTCCATCGTTTGTTAAGCTTAAAGTGTTTGTTGTTAATGACAAATCTTGAGCATCTGTATTATCTAAATATCCTGATAAATCAACTGTAGTACCATCGTTTGTTAAGCTTAAGGTGTTTGTAGATAATGACAAGTCTTGAGTATCGGTTCCTGTACCATCTTGTAATGAAGACAAATCAACTCCTGTTCCATTAGAAATATTTAAAGTAGTTCCTGATAATGATAAGTTTTGAGTATCCGTATTGTCTAAATATCCTGATAAATCAACTGTAGTCCCATCATTTGTTAAGCTTAAGGTGTTTGTAGATAATGACAAGTCTTGAGTATCGCTTCCTGTACCATCTTGTAATGAAGATAAATCAACTCCTGTTCCATTAGAAATATTTAAAGTAGTTCCTGATAATGATAAGTTTTGAGTATCCGTATTGTCTAAATATCCTGATAAATCAACTGTAGTACCATCATTTGTTAAGCTTAAAGTGTTTGTAGATAATGACAAATCTTGGGCATCTGTATTTACTGTAGCATCACTCCAAGTTACAGCGCCAGCACCATCAGTACTTAATACTTGTGCTGCTGTACCGTCTGTATTTGGTAAAGTATATGCACCAATAGTCATGGTATTTGCTATTTGCATTTTACCCGTATTATCTATTGCAGCAATCGGTGTTTCTCCGTTAATACCCCAAGTCCAACCTCTACCCAAGTTCGAAGCCGAATTACTTTTTATACTTCTATCAGTTACTGGACCATATTGATATTCGGTACTCAGACCCATTGATATTTTGAAGTCATCATTACCATTCCAAAAGCGAATACCATTTCCTTCTATTTTATCAAAATCAAGGTAAGTAACTTCTTCAATACTGTTAGTTACCATATCTAAAGTTGCAGTGGCTGTATGATTTCCTAAATCATCTGAAACAGCTCCTACCCATTGTGTACCATCCCAAACATACATACCCTTTAAATCGGTATCAAAAACAACCATTCCATCTTCAGCAGTGGTTAAATTCCCTTCTAATGTTGTTTTTTGAGCAGTTGTTAAACGATTTAACAATAATCCTTTATTGGTATCTGCTAAGGTTAACGATGCTCTTGCATGTGGCGTATCTGTACCAATACCCACACTTAACGGATTAGTAGCTCCTCCTAATACCATTGTATAATCTGTGGCTGCAGTTGCATTACTTCCTATTGCTACCGAATTATCTCCACTAACTACTGAGTTACTTCCAATAGCCACAGCATAGTTACCGCTAGCTGCTGAATTATATCCTATTGCCATTGGATTGATCGCTTTAGTATTGGGATTACCCCCTATGTCAACTCCTGCTAAATCCATAGAGTTTGCTCCATACCCAATTACAATTGCTCCATCATTTTGTACCACAGCATTTGCACCAATAGCAACTGCTTCTGTATTATCTACATCAACAGTATTCCCTATACCTATGGCATTACTCTGAGAGATATTTACCTCTCTACCAATACCAATAGATTTATCTGCATTATCATCAAGATTTGCTAAATACCCGATACCAATTGCTCCTACTGCTTTACCTAAATAAGCTTGACTTCCTATGGCTATACCATATTGTCCATCAACATAAGTTTTATATCCTAATAAAACGACATCACTATTAGATACGTGTGCCTGTGCGCCTATAAACGTATTTCTTTCATATACAGTTGAGGTACCGTATACATTAGTTCTTCCGGTTATATTTAATAGTTCATCATCTGAATAATCTTGAAAATCAGAAAAAGCTCCCATCCCTACATTGTCATCTCCTTCTCTATTGGTATACCCAGAAAAAACACCTACATACGTATTTCTGTTACCATCATTTGTATGATTACTACGGTTATTATCACCTCCGGCATAAGCGCCTATAAAGGTATTGTAATCTGCATGTTCGGTACCAGAACCCGATCCTTGACCTATCATTGTATTTAAACGTCCTACTCCTATATCTACACCAGCAGAGTCCCCCACTGCTGTATTTCTATACCCAGTTGTGTTATCATTACCAGCCTCTGCCCCTACAAATACATTACGATAGCCTGTAGTAATATCAGCTCCTGCAGCTGACCCTATTACAGTATTAAATGACCCTGTTGACGGATCATCATTATCTGCATCAGTAGAATTATGATCAAAAAACTCTCCATCATTTCCTGCTTGAGTACCAATATAAGTATTATCACTCCCTGTTGTTACACGAGCACCTGCTCTTTCTCCTATAAAAGTATTGTCAGCACCGGTTGTATTACTAAACCCTGCTACATTCCCTATAAAAGTATTGTCTGAAGCGGTATTATAATAGCCTGCTCTAAAACCAATCATTGTATTATCAACAGCATTATCATCTGTAAAACCTGCTTCATACCCTATATAAACACCATCAAATCCTGAAATAATATTAAACCCTGCTTTATACCCTAGAGTAGTATTTCTCTTTCCATTGGTCAATTCATGTAATGTAGAATCTCCATAAGCTGCATTAAAATAAGCATCTGAAGTTTTATTTTCTAGAGTACCATCTCCTGAAAATTCATTTTTGGTTTGTGTAAAAGAAATTGTAGATATTCCTAATACACAAAGTAATAGTATGTGCTTTTTTAACATATTTATCGTTTTTAACGCTGTTTATTCTTTAGTAATTTTATATTCAACATAGATTATTCGACATCACAATAATCTTTCAACTTCCTTTTTACTTTTTAAGGCTGGTGAAAAAATTGGCTGTATTTGTAAACATTTATCAAACTCTTGCAATGCTTTACTATTATTTTTTGTGAGCTGAAACAGTAACCCATTGTTATAATATATTAAGTAATTGTTGGACGCTAGTTTTTTAGCCAGTTCAAAATTTAATTCTGCCTTTTCATACTTTTTTAAATTCATATAGATAATACCTAAATTGATATAAGCATCTGTTTGTGTTTCATCTAACAGTACTGCTTTATTAAAATCTTTTAATGCTTCTTTAAAATTAGCTTTATCTAACCATAAGTTACCACGTTGTGTATGTGCAGAAGCTATTGAAGGATCTATCGCTAATGCTTTTGTAAAATCTTTAAATGCATTATTAATATTGTTTGCGAATAGGTTTAGTTCTCCTCTTAAATAATAAGCTGGTGCAAAAGACTCTTTAATTGCCATTAATTCTGATACATCGGTTAAAGCTTTAGGAAACTGCTTGGTTTTTTTATAACACAATGCGCGATTGTAAAAGCCTAAGTGGTTATTGGGGGTTAGCTGAATTACTTTTGTAAAATCGCTAATTGCCAAGTTCGTTTTTTCTAGTTCACCATAATAGATTCCTCTATTTAAATAACCAGACACAAAATCAGGATTCGTTTTAATTACTTGAGTTAAATCTGCTATAGCCAATTGTTTTTTTCCAATTTTACGATAAGCAAAAGACCTATTGTAATACAATAAATGATAATTAGGATTCATAACAATTGCCTTATCTAAATCTTGAATTGTTTTTGAGTATTGTTTTTTAGATTCCCAATAATCTGCTCTATTCATATATGCTAAAAAATCATTTGGGTAATGATCGATTACATTAGACCATAATGTTTTTCCACTTTTAAAAGTTTTTGAATATTGAAAAGAGGACACACCTAATAGTGCAATATAAATTGACATTGTAAATACAATTACCTTTTTAAATTTGTTCGTATGATTATATAACCTAACAATACCCAATCCTATAAGATAAAAGAGTCCGAAATAAGATAGATAACTATCTGCTGTAATAACAGTAGTACCTAATGGCAATATTTTAATTACGGGAAGTAAAGTGATTAAGAAGAATCCAAATCCAAACACTATATTTCTATTCTTCTTTATTTTAGTAAATAACCAAACAAATAAACCTAAAATGAGGATTGCTAAAACATAATAAAACCACGGATTACTTATTCCTAAATGGCTAGAATACGGGTGATATAGACTTAAGTTAAAAGGTATTACTGCTTTTATTAAATAGATGAAATATCCATAAATGCCCAATGATAATGATTCAATAAATGTTGTAAACTGATAGTTTTCAAACACCTTTCCTCCTTTCGCTTGTATATCTATAAAAAGAAAAATAATACTCAATATTAAAAACAGAGCTTTTTCAAGGAACAGTTTTATATTTAATTTTCTTGCTTTTAAATAATCAAGTAAAACCAAAACTAATGGTAAAATTATAGCTGATACGCTGGATAACAGTGAAAGTACATATAACAACAAACATGCTATATAATAATAGTACTTAGGGTATTTTGTTTGTTTTTCTGTATAAAAATAATAAGCGATCAATGATGCTAAAAAGAACAGCGTATATAATATATCTTTTCTTGCAGAAACCCAACCAACAACTTCAACATGCATCGGGTGAATCCCAAAAAGTAATGCTGTAATAAAAGAAACTACCTGGTTTTTACTTAACAATTTTGTTAAATAGAACACCATGCTAACCACTAGCAAATGAAATAACAAATTAAAAAAGTGAAATACTACAGGATCTAAACCTCCTAAATTATAATCTGCAGCCCAAGAGAGCATTGTTAATGGTGTGTAAGTTCCTGTTAAATTTGATGTACCAAGTATATTTTTGATTCCATTAAAAGAAAAATCTTTTATCAAATCATTATTGGTTATATAAGTAACATCATTCCAATTTAAAAACCCATTTAACAAAGTAGGGCTTAAAAATAGGAAAGTAATTAACACCAATGCATATAAATAAAAGTGTTTCTTTTGGGGCAGTTTATTCATTTTTAAAAAAGCAGCATCATTTTACTAGTTAAAATTTATTATGTGATTCAAAACTAAAAATCTCATTATAAACGAAAGTATATTTAATTAAAGTAGCAACTCTATTTTGACACTACAATCGCATGTGACAAAATCTAGCAAACGTTGTAAACCAATGAATACATGGATATTTAACTAATATTACTTAACCTAATTTTTCACTTAATTACTATATTTGTAATAGTTCAATTTTGTTCCCATTTTAAACGTAGATTCAAATTTTATATGAAATTTCACATCTCTTTAATACTCTTTTTTTATTACACTAAAGTTGCTTTTTCACTAGCTATAAACATAACCTCGACTACTATTCAAGTTTCTAAGGATTCCATTTTGTTTCAACAAAAAATTGATTCTGCCGATTTCTATTTAAATTCTGATATTCAAAAGGCAACTACATTTTACACCGAAGCTTTAGACTTAGCTACAAATTCGAAAAATGAGCGTTTAAAAGCAACCGTTTATTCCCGTTTTGGTACATTAGAACGAATGAAATCTAATTACGTAAAAGCGCTAGAGTTTCATTTAAAATCGCTTGAGATTAATAAAAAGCATTTTGATTCGTTAAAAATTGCAGAAAATTATCATGGAGTAGGAATTGTAATGCGCTATCAGCATGAATATAACGACTCAGAGAATTATTTTAAAAAAGCAATTGCTCTTAGAGCTCAATTAAATGATACTTTAGGTTTAGGCGGAAGTCATTCTATGCTTGGAGTAATATATAGGAGGCAAAAAAAACATAAGGAAGCTGAAAACCAATACTTAACAGCCTTAAAAATGTTTACTTTAATAAACAATAAAAAAGAAATTGTACATGTAAATGGTAATTTAGCATCCCTTTATTATTTTCAAAAAGACTATTTAAAATCTAATGCTATTAATTTAAATAGTTTAGCCTATTTAAAAGAAGTAAGTAATGAACGATCTCTTGCTACTAGATATAGTAACATAGCAAGAGGTTATGGTAAACTAAAAAAATACAAAACAGCTATCAAATACTTTGATTCTGTTATTTCAATTTCGAAAAAGCAAGGGTATATAAGACAACTTTCAAATAACTATAATGGGCGTAGTAGGTATTATTATTATTTAAAAGATTATAAAAATGCTTTAAATGATTACAGAGCTTATAAAAACACCAATGACTCCGTTTTTAGCATCCGAAAGGCAAAAGAGATTACAACTTTACTATTAAATACTGAATTTAAAAAACAGCGTGAAATTGATAGTCTTCAATTTTCTGTGAAAGAAAAAAACTTACAATTATTAGCTACTTCCGAAAAAAATAAAAATAGACTCTACTTTTTTATACTTGTTTTTATTGTTATAGCTGGAGTCGTTCTCTTTTATATTTTAAAACAAAAAAAGAAACTTGTTGCAACCTCATTAAAAAATAAAATACTACAAGCTCAAATTCTTGAGAAAACATTAAAAACAAACCAAAGTGAAACAAAACGGATTATAAATGAGAAGTCAATTAATCTGTCTTACAAACAAAATTTACTTTCAATTATTACAACCTTATTAAAGAAAAAAGATGTAACCACAGTATTTAAGGAACTTAATGTACTTACCATAGAGTTAGGTAATCAAATTAAATCAGAGAATAGTAAATCTGTATTAGATAAAGATTTTGAAAATCTTCATGTTCAATTTGAGAAAAAATTAATTAAAAACTACCCAAATCTTACAAAAACGGAGCGGGAAGTTTGTAGTTTAATACTTGCTAATAAATCAATTAAAGATATTGTTAGCATTAAAGGGGTAAGTTCAGCATCAGTTCAATCTGTTCGCTATAGAATTAGAAAAAAAATGAACCTTCAAAAAGGAGAAGAGCTACATCAATTTCTTAAGGAGTTATCGTGATTTTTTTAATTTTAATAAAAAAGTGTTATCATTTTAATTATAGATACATATAAAAATTATTCTAATAAAAAATGTAGCTATATAGATTATATTAGTAAAAATCAAACAAAGGAAAGAATAATCTTCCACCTTTACTACACCTTACATAGCTGTATGCTCTATTTTTACTAGAGTTATTACATATTATATCGGAAAATAAAATAAGTAAATTATACTATTCTTAACACTTATAAATAATGATTTCTTCTCTTACCTTCTTATTAAAGAAAAGTGGCCTGAAACATTTCTTGAAAATTCATTTCCCTCACTATCTTTTTCTTTATAATCTACATTAAACCAGTAATCATTTCCTGGCATTATTGCTCCGTTATAAGATCCATCCCAACCATATCCTGAGGGTGTTACCTTCGTTATTAATTTTCCGAATCTATCATAAATTTCAATTTGTGCATTGGGGTCTTTATTTTCTAAACCTGAAATATTCCATGTATCATTTTCTCCATCATTATTTGGTGTAAAAAACACATTATACTTTAGCAAATATAAATCAATCTTTTCTATCCAACATCCGTCTTCACTTCTTAAATTAACCACTTTTAATCCATTTTCAGGAATGTCAATATCATCAAAAATTACAGTAAAAACACCTCTATTATTATCCAATAACTCCCAATTATTAGCACCTTCTAACTGAGCACTATATTTGACATACTCTGATCCTTTTATAGTAATAGTAACTGTTGCTTTATTACCTGATATATTTGTTACACCTGAAATTCTATAATTTGAAGGTGTACTATCTATTATATTCACTTGTTGGTATTGAATAACTTTATTAATTCCATCATCAAAAATCCATGAGATTTGAGTTGAAGTAGTAATAGGTAAACTGGTTGTAGTTGTTCCTATAATGCTTCCTCTACAATCATCTGTTGCTGTTGGAGCAGTTAATTTTTCTAAAACACAAGGTATATTCAATATATCTAAAGATGAAGCATTTGGAACTGGAGGAATATTATCTATAATTATTATTTCCTGATCCTGAGTTGTAATATTACCATTACTATCTTTATATTCCCATGTTATTATTGTTGATGTTATTATTGGAAATAACTCTGTTGTCACTCCTTTAATTTCTCCATTGCAATTATCTATTGCAACTGGCGCATCAATTTTATCCACTTGGCAAACCTTTTCTATTACTGGTAATGATAATTCAGTTACAATTGGTTTTACCGTGTCTTCTACTGTAACTACAGCGGTACACGTGTCAGCGTTTCC